>QLUB01000026.1 GCA_018725205.1 candidate division NPL-UPA2 bacterium | reverse complement strand
AGCGCATGTGCTCGTGTGTGCAGGAGCTGGGTGCGTGTCTTCCGGGTGTTTGGCGACGGAAGAAGCACTGGTAGATGAAATTGCTAAACTAGGACTTGACCGGGAAATCAAGGTCATTGAGACGGGTTGTATCGGTACCTGCGACTTGGGACCGGTGCTGGTCGTCTATCCGGAAGGAATTTTTTATCGTAATGTTACCGCAGATGACGCAAGGGAAGTCGCAAACGAGCATTTGCTTAAAGGTAGAACCGTACAACGCTTGTTGTACCGTGACCCATTGACCAGCCAAATAGTACAGACCTACGGCGAGATGGAGTTTTTTAGCCGTCAATTGCGGATCGCGCTGCGCAATACCGGTGTAATTAACCCGGAAGTAATCGAGGAATATATTGCCCGCGATGGCTATGAGGCTTTAGCGCGCGTGTTGACCACCATGAGCGGGGAACAGGTTATCTCTGTCGTCAAGGAGTCAGGGCTGCGCGGTCGGGGCGGCGCAGGCTTCCCCACGGGCCTTAAGTGGCAATTCACAGCGCAGACGCACTCAGACGTCAAGTACGTGGTGTGTAACGCCGACGAAGGTGACCCCGGTGCCTTCATGGACCGCAGTATTCTTGAGGGTGACCCGCATGCTGTGATTGAAGCCATGGCTATTGCCGGGTACGCGGTAGGTGCGAGTGCGGGTTATGTCTACGTGCGCGCCGAGTATCCCTTGGCTGTAAAGAGATTGCAGCACGCCATTAACCAAGCGCGTGACTACGGATTCATAGGGGACAACATCTTTGGTACAGACTTTAGATTTGACCTTGAGATTCGCGTTGGCGCGGGTGCCTTTGTCTGCGGCGAGGAAACTGCGCTCATTGCTTCCATTGAGGGAAGGCGCGGCGAGCCGCGTCCCCGTCCGCCCTACCCAGCGGCTAAAGGTCTGTGGGGCAAGCCTACGCTGATTAACAACGTCGAGACGTTTGCGAACATCTGCCCCATCATCTTACATGGCGCGCAGTGGTATGCCCGTATCGGCACAGAGAAGAGCAAAGGCACGAAAGTGTTTGCTGTGGCCGGGAACATTAACAATACCGGCTTGGTGGAAGTGCCCATGGGCATGACGCTCAGGCAGTTGGTGTTTGACGTGTGCGGCGGCATTCCCGGCGGTAAGGAGTTTAAGGCGGCTCAGACCGGAGGCCCTTCGGGGGGTTGCCTGACGAAACAGCACCTAGAGATTCCTATGGAGTACGAGGCACTCCTGCAGGCCGGCAGCATGATGGGTTCGGGTGGGCTTATCGTCATGGATGAAAACGCCTGCATGGTGGATATGGCGCGCTTCTTCTTAGACTTTACGCGGGACGAGTCCTGCGGCAAATGCACTCCGTGTAGAATTGGCACCAAACGCATGTTAGAGATACTAAACCGCATCACGGCAGGGGAGGGGCGCGCAGGGGACATTGACGCGCTGTTAACCCTCGCCGATAACATTAAGTCAACGTCTCTGTGCGGGCTGGGGCAATCGGCCCCGAATCCTGTGCTCTCCATGCTCAAGCAGTTCCGCTCCGAGTATGAGGCGCATATCTACGCCAAACGGTGCCCAGCGGGAGTATGTCAGGCCCTGTTAAATTTCAATATAATCCCAGAGAAGTGCCGTGGTTGCGGTCTCTGCGCGCGAGTCTGTCCGACGGCCGCCATTAAGGGCAAACCCAAAGAGCTATATCGTATTGAGCGCCAAAAGTGTGTTAAGTGTGGCGCTTGTTTAGAGAAGTGTCCGTTCGGCGCAGTAGTGCGGGCTTAGATGGAGGTGCAATCATGCAGGAATTAATCAAAATGACGATAGATGGCCGGGCGGTCGAGGTACCCGAGGGCAGCACCGTACTTCAGGCTGCTCGTGCCGCCGGCGTGGACATTCCCACACTGTGCTTTATGGAAGGCATCAATGAGATTGGCGCGTGCCGCGTGTGTCTTGTGGAACTTGAGGGGGGGCGGGGACTGCAGGCCGCCTGCGTTCTGCCGGCAACTTTGGGTATGACGGTGCGCACAAACACGCCTGCGGTGCGCAAGGCACGCAAGATGAACGTGGAGCTTCTGCTGTCTAACCACCCGAGTACATGTCTTACTTGTGCGCGCAACACTAATTGCGAGTTGCAGAAGCTGGCTCACGACCTCGGCGTGAACACGGCACCTTGGGCTGGGGAGAAATCCGATCATCCACTGGATCTAAGTAACCCCGCGCTCGCGCGTGACCCCAACAAGTGCATTTTATGTCGGCGCTGTATGGCCGTCTGCCACGCTGTGCAAGGGGTTGGCGTCCTCTCCACGGTGGCGAGGGGATTTGAGACTGTGGTCAGTCCGGACGCGAACAGGCCCCTCGGGCAAGCCGCCTGCGTTTTCTGCGGACAGTGTTCTGCGGTGTGTCCGACAGGCGCAATCACGGAAGTTGACGCAATCGAGCCTGTGTTTGGCGCTATTGGCACAGGAAAACACGTGGTAGTACAGGTAGCCCCAGCTGTGCGCGTAGCTATTGGTGAGGAGTTTGGCTTGCCTCGGGGGGCTATTACGACCGGTCAGATGGTGACGGGTCTGCGCATGCTCGGCTTTTCCGCCGTTTTTGACACTGACTTTGCGGCGGACCTAACTATTCTGGAAGAAGCGCATGAGCTGATTCAAAGGATTACGCAAGGTAAAGTGCTACCGTTAATAACCTCCTGCAGTCCGGGATGGGTCAAGTTTGCAGAACACTATTTCCCCGAGTTTATCCCGCACCTTTCTACCTGCAAATCACCGCAGCAGATGATGGCTGCGCTGATTAAGAGCTATTACGCGGAGAAGGTAGTCCATCTGCCCCCAGAGAAGATCTTTTCCGTCTCCGTCATGCCATGTACGGCAAAAAAATACGAAGCAGCCCGCAGCGAAATGGGGCACGACGGGCATCAAGACCTAGATGCAGTGCTGACTACGCGCGAACTGGCGCGCATGTTCCGCATGGCAGGCATTGACCTACCGAAGCTTTTTCCCTCCGACTTTGATGCTCCGCTTGGCTTGTCGACCGGTGCTGGGGTAATTTTCGGCGCGAGCGGCGGTGTTATGGAGGCGGCGTTACGCACTGCCTACGAATGGATAGCCAAGGAGCCGCTAGAACAGCTTGACTTTGTCCATGTGCGTGGGATGGCCGGCGTACGGGCGGCAACGGTGGACATCCCCCGGCTTGGAACCATTAAGGTCGCTGTGGTCAGTGGGTTAGCAAATGCGCGAGACTTGCTGGCACGCATCAAGGCGGGCGAGAGCTATCACTTTATTGAAGTCATGGGTTGCCCTGGCGGTTGCCTAGGTGGCGGAGGACAGCCTCGCACGCGGCGCGAGGAAGCCGGGGAGGCCAAACAGGCCCGGCAAAGCAGCATCTACGCGATTGACAAGGGGCAAAAGCTCCGTAAAAGCCACGACAACCCCGCCTTAAAAAAGCTCTACGAAGTGTACCTCGGCGAAATTGGCGGCGAAAAAGCACATCACCTCTTGCATACTTCTTACACTGCGCGGGGCCGTTTCCCGTGGAGAAAGCATTAGTATAAAACATGTCCGAAGTGATTGTTTTGTCAAGCTGAGTCGTGTAGACTGGAAAGAGTGTTACGCGCGGACTCTGCATTCTAGGAGTGACTAACAGTGGCTAGGACTTTTGTTGGGGGCGTTCACCCTCCTTATCGCAAGGACAAGACGTGCTTCCTACCTATTGAGCGTTTGTCTGCACCTAAGACCGTGGTCATCCCTCTGCTTCAGCATATTGGCGGGATTAACGCACCGCTGGTAGCTGTCGGTGAGCGGGTGCTTTTTGGGCAGAAGATTGGCGACAGTGATGCGCCTATTGCCTGCCCGGTTCATGCGTCCGTTTCTGGCCGCGTCATCGCTCTGGAAAAACGCGGCCACCCCAATGGGCGAGAGGTGCTGTCCTTAGTAATTGAAAACGACTATGCCGATGAGGTGCATCCCTCCGTAGAACCTAAGAACATGGACGACATGTCACCTGCAGATTTATTACAATGGATTCGCGAGGCCGGAATGGTCGGTATGGGGGGCGGTGGCTTTCCTACCCACGCCAAACTCACACCTCCCGCTGGCGTGACGCTAGACGCAGTGCTCCTCAACGGGGCGGAATGCGAGCCGTACCTCACCACCGACCACCGAGTGATGGTAGAGTGGGCAGAAGACGTAGTGCTCGGCCTACGGTGCCTAATGAAGGTGACCGGCGTCAAGCAAGGTTACATCGGGGTGGAGGTCAATAAGCAGGACGCGTTGGCGAAGCTACGCGGGGCGGTCGCTGCAGCCCGAGACATACAGATTGTTCCGCTCGCCGTTAAGTACCCACAAGGGGCCGAACAACAGTTAATTCAGGCGTGTCTCAATCGCCGGGTCCCTAAGGGCAAGCGCCCGGTTCATATTGGCGTGGTGGTAAACAACGTTCATACCGCACAAGCCATAGCCCATAGTCTCCATACAGGCCTGCCCTGCGTGGAGCGCGTGGTTACAGTGGACGGTGCTGCTGTGGAGCGGCCGGGGAACGTCTTGGTACGTATCGGCACTAGCTTCGCTGACATACTAGCCGAACGTGGTCTTGCCAGCGAGCCGTACAAGTTGCTCTCGGGTGGACCGATGATGGGTATTGCCATGCACACGCCCGCCGTGCCGGTATGCAAGTGCACATCAGGCATCCTCGCTCTTTCCCGCGCCGAGTCACCGGCTACCGAGGCTATGACCTGCGTTCGCTGCGCCAGGTGTATAGACGTTTGTCCGATGCTCATTTACCCCACACTGATAGCGCAGTATGGCGAGCGCGGCCGTACAGAGGAAGCGGAAAAGTACGGTGCTTTAGAGTGCCATGAGTGTGGGGCCTGCACCTATGTCTGCCCATCGCACATTCCTTTGGTACAGTGGATACGACTCGCTAAATCCGACATTTACGCGCGGCGCAATCGCGGGTAGCCAAAGGAGGAAGGGCACTAGATGGAGATTAAGAAGCTTGCGGTATCGTCCTCTCCCCACCTACACAGCCAGAACAGCGTACGTCGGGCCATGCTTTGGGTCTTGGCCGCGCTTGCGCCTGCCTCCCTTTTTGCGGTCTACTACTATGGGTTTTATGTCCTCGTTCTCTTAGTTGCAGGGCCTGTAGCAGCTGTTGCCAGCGAAGCACTCATTCTCAGACTCCGTCGAAAACCCATCACCGCTGCCTTTGACGGCAGTGCCGCTGTGACAGGCCTTTTATTGGCGCTTAACGTCCCGGCCGGAGCGTCGTGGTGGCTGGTGGTGATGGGCGCGTTATTGGCCATCGGCATTGGCAAACAAGTCTTTGGCGGCATCGGGCACAACCCCTTTAACCCAGCACTAGCGGCGCGCGCTATCCTCGTGGTTTCATGGCCCGAACGCATGACCCGCTGGGTGGGACCCGGTCTTGTTTCATCGGCAACCCCGCTGGCGGAGTATCGCGCAGGGAACCTAGTACCTTCTCACTTTGACCTGTTCTTCGGGTTTAGGCCTGGGAGCCTCGGCGAAATGTCCGTCTTTCTCCTGTTGGTTGGCGGCATTACGCTCATTTGCCTTGAGATAATCGACTGGAAAATACCAGTGTCATTCATCGGCACGGTAGCATTCTTAACATGGGTGCTGCCGCGTGAAGGACAAACTGCTTTCTTTGCGGGAGACCCAATTTTTCATGTTCTTTCCGGCGGACTCATCCTCGGAGCGTTTTTTATGGCTACCGACTGGACAACTTCACCTATCACCAAGCGCGGGCGCATTGTTATGGGTGTGGGGGCTGGAATAATCACCGCGATCATTCGGCTGTACGGAGGTTTGCCGGAGGGAGTAACTTTTGCCATCCTGATTATGAATGCGTGCACGCCGCTGATTGACCGTTATACACTCGGGAAAAGCTATGGTTCTGTACGGGGGGCGGCATAGATGAACGACCTAAAGGTGTTCTGGCGAGGGATCTTTGACGAAAATCCGACCTTTAGGCTGCTACTGGGCATGTGTCCGACTCTCGCTGTGTCTATTGCTGCCGGACAAGGCTTCGGCATGGGGTTAGCGGCGACGGCGGTGCTTGTGGCGAGCAATATCTTAATCTCACTCATGCGCAGAGTAATCCCCGACAGTATCCGTATCCCGTGCTATATCGTCATAATCGCTACCTTTGTGACCATGGTCGATCTAGTCATGGCGGCGTTTGTGCCGGCGTTACATCAGGTGTTGGGCATATTTATCCCGCTGATTGTCGTGAACTGCATTATTCTGCAGCGGGCAGAGGCTTTCGCCTCTAAGAACGGCGTGTGGCGGTCGACGCTTGACGGTCTGGGGATGGGTGTGGGCTTTACGCTGGCGCTGGTCTTGGTTTCTGCCATAAGGGAAATTCTCGGTTCCGGGACACTTTTTGGTATAGAGGTGCTGTGGTTCTGGCAGTCGTTTGAGCCAATGCGGATCATGGTTTCTCCCCCCGGTGCTTTCATTGTGCTGGGTCTCTTAATTGGACTCATCAATTTCCTCAGCATGCGTAAGGCGTAGGAGGTAAGCGCATGGATCAAATAGCAGTCATTTTCTTCAGTGCAATTCTCATCAACAACTTTGTTTTGATTCGCTTTTTAGGGATATGCCCTTTCTTAGGTATTTCCCAAAAGATCGAGACAGCCGTTGGCATGAGCCTTGCCGTTATCTTTGTCATGACAGTAGCTTCGCTGGCTACATGGACAGTGCAAACCTACCTCTTGCTGCCCTATGACCTCGTATACCTGCGCACGATCGTCTTTATTCTGGTGATTGCGGGCTTGGTGCAGTTTGTGGAGATGGTTATCCAAAAGAGCAGCCCTACGCTTTATCAGGCCTTAGGGGTGTATCTCCCTCTGATTACGACTAACTGCGCGGTACTCGGCGTCACCATTCTTAATCTAAACGAGGGATATAACCTGATTGAAGCGCTGGCGCATGGCTTTGCGGCCGCAGTGGGGTTTGGACTCGCCATCGTGGTGTTTGCGGGGATTCGCGAACGCTTAGAACTCGCTGAGGTTCCTGAGGCGCTGCAGGGCTTTCCCATTGCCCTAATCATCGCCGGGTTGCTGTCAATTTCCTTCTTCGGATTCCAGGGCTTGCTATAGGGAGGCCGGGGCATGCAGATTGATTTCCGTTCCGTATTGCTCGCGCTCGGTGCGCTGGGTGCGTTGGGCTTGATCTTTGGCGCAGGTCTAGCCATCGCTGCCAAAAAATTTGCGGTTCAGACAGACCCATTGTACGCGCAGGTGCTAGGGGTACTCCCGGGCGCTAACTGTGGTGCCTGCGGCTACCCAGGCTGCGCGGGCTACGCCACTGCGGTTTCCAAGCGGCTTGTGGCGATTGACAAGTGTCCGGTCGGCGGCAATGATCTGCTCGGTAACCTAGGACGGCTGATGGGCATCGAAGCCAAACTCGCAGCCGATCGTTTAGTGGCGACACCCTACTGCGACGGTGGGTGTGCAGAAGCCCCTACGCGCTTTAGCTACGAGGGCATACAGGATTGCGTGGCGGTCGTGGCACTTTCCGGGGGAGATAAAGCCTGCCGGTACGGGTGCGTGGGCTACGGTACTTGCGTTAAATTGTGCAAGTTCGGGGCCATAACGATGGACGACAACCGTATTCCGGTTGTGGATGCAGACAAATGTACCGCCTGCGGCTTGTGTGTGGCGGGATGCCCTAAAGACATTTTTAGTTTGCGTCCGGCTGGGAAACAGGTGCACATCCGCTGCAGATCGCACGACAAAGGGGCAGTGGTGCGCAAAGTCTGTTCGGTCGGGTGCATTGCCTGCGGTCAGTGTGTCAAGGTCTGTCCGGTTGACGCGATTGCGATGAGGAACTTCTTGGCGCAAATCGACTATGAGAAGTGCATTAACTGCGGGCGGTGTGTGGAGAAATGCCCCACCAAAACTATCCACTCCGGACTTTAGTCACTGAATTGGCCGGAAAAATGAAATACAAAGCTGTGGTTCTAACCGCTGCAGTTGTCTTGTTGTTGGTCGCCGCCTGGGTGGGCCAGGAAAGTGTCGTAGTGCGGCGCGCAGAGCGGCAGGTGCTTCTCATGGATACTTTCGTGCGCCTTGTAGTACATGGGCGTCTAAGTCAGGCGGCCCTAGAAGAAACTATTGAGGCGACGGTCAAGGAAATGGCGCGCTTAGAGAGCATCCTGTCAGCTCATGCTACGGGGAGCGATATCGACAAGCTCAACAATGCGGACACAGAACCGCGCGTGGTCAGCGACGAGACCTTCGCCGTGTTAGAGAGGGCTAAGCTAGTTTACGAACGCAGCCAAGGAGCCTTTGATGTAACCGTGGGCGCTCTGATGCGCGCGTGGGGGTTTGGTACTGACCAGCGCGCTGTGCCATCGCCTGAAGCCTTAACAGCCGCCCTAAGCGGGGTAGGTTTTGCTTATGTGGAGATGGACGCCTCGCAACGCACGGTGCGTCTTACACACCCAAAGACACGGCTAGATCTCGGTGGCATCGCCAAAGGGTACATTGTCGACAGGGCCATCGAGTTGCTTGCGGCTCGCGGCATCCAATACGCCTTTGTCGAGGCTGGCGGGCCAGTTCGTGTGGGAGAGGCCTCGGGCTGTGCGGATAGGTGTACAGCACCCCACACAGCGGGATGCCCTAATTGCGGTGGTCTCCACCCGTGGAGGAGCTGTGCTGACCTCGGGCGACTATGAGCGCTACTTTGTCCAGGACGGCGTGCGGTACACACACATCGTTGACCCGCGCAACGGACAGACGGTGCGCGGCATAAGCAGCGTGACTATTGTGGCCGATGAGGCCGCTCTAGCCGATGCCATTGCCACAGCAGCGATGGTGCTCGGAGTCGAGCAGGGAATAGCGCTGATTGAGTCGTTCCCCGGTGTCGAGGGGCTCTTAGTGACAGACGAAGGCTCCGTGGTCATGTCACAGGGCATGTCTGCCTTTACTGAACTTAGCGGCAGGTAAACGAAGTGAAGACAAACAGAATGGTACGCTTAGCGTTGCTCGTGGCAGGGGCAGCCGCACTGCACGCGGTGGAGGGCTGGATACCAAACCCCTTGGCTGTAAGCCTTGGCCCCGGTGCCAAGCTGGGACTGGCGAATGTAGTGACGGTAGCAGTGGTTATAGGCTTCGGCCTGCGTGATGCAGTAATAGTGGCGGTGCTCCGCGCGCTGCTTGGCAGTCTGATTGGCGGCTCCTTTCTTACTTTGGGATTTTTCCTCAGCCTAAGTGGCGCAGTGACTAGCGCAGCAGGAATGGGGCTAGCCCGTCTAGTATTTGGCAATCGACTTAGTGCGGTTGGCCTTAGCCTGCTCGGCGCGCTCCTACACAATCTCGCTCAGCTTACGGTGGCGTCTCTATTGGCGCGCCATTTCGGTCTCTTTGTGCATCTGCCCTATCTTATGCTGATGGCCATTCCCACAGGATACTTGGTTGGAACAGCGGGTGCACTGCTGTGTCGCTATCTTGTCCCGAGTAACATGCGAAAGGGTGGGCTAAATGAAGTCTAAGCGCAACACTTGGATGCTCCTGGTGTTCTTAATTATAGGTCTCTTTCTCGGGGGCCTCCTCGGGGAGCTGGCTGCCCCCGTGCTGCCGTTCCTCACCTTGTCCAGTCCGACCTACGGCCTATATCCGCCATTAAGCCTAGCACTTGGTCCGCTAACGCTCGTTTTTGGGATTACGCTAAGTGTGTCGGTAGCCATGGTGTTTGGTCTGATGCTGGCGTATCTGGCCTATCGTGCCCTATAGCGCATGAACATCTTCTTAGCTTCCGCTTCACCCCGGCGGCTTGAGCTGCTTAGGCAAGTGGGTGTGGAGCCGATTATCTGGCCTTCCTCTTTTGCGGAGGAAACGCGCCACTTTGGCGACCCCGTGGCGTACACGCGTGAATATGCGGAGATGAAGGCGTTAGGGGCCCTACCGCTACCTACCCCGGGCGTGTGTGTCGCCGCGGATACGGTGGTACACTTTCGCGGGCACCTGCTCGGCAAGCCCGAAACCCCGGAACATGCCGCTTGGATGCTGCAGCTTCTCTCCGGTCAGTCCCACGAAGTGGTGACCGGCGTGGCCGTCGCGGAAAGCGCCACGCGGTTCTTAGTCAGCCACGCCTGCACACGTGTGGAGTTTAGGGAGCTTAGTCCCGCTGAGATTAGCCGTTATGTGGCCACAGGCGAACCCATAGACAAAGCAGGCGGTTATGCGATCCAAGGTGCGGCGGCTGTGTTTGTACGCTGCATTGAGGGTTGCTACAGCAATGTAGTGGGGTTACCTTTGTCGTTGCTCTACCACATGCTACAGGACTTCGGCGTTGACCTCACGGGAATGAGGGGGAGTGCAGGTGACAATTCGTGACCTGCCTGAGCGCGAAAGGCCGCGCGAAAGGTTGCTGCATCGCGGGGCAAAACACATGTCAAACACGGAGCTGCTGGCTATCCTTATGGCTACCTCAGGCCAAAAGGGGGAAAGCGTGCTCGAGCTTGCCCAACGTGTCTTAGAGAAGGCGGGGGACATCAGCAATCTTACGCGTCTTACTTGCGATGAGCTGTGTGAGCTTAAGGGAATCGGTCCCGCCAAAGCGGCCCAAATCTTGGCCATGGTCGAGCTGTCCCGCCGGCTATCCATCCAAGGTACCCCGCCTAGCTCCATCCGTTCGCCGGAGGATGTGCAGAAGCTCTTACTCGAGCGGTTGCGCTATGAGGAGCGCGAACACTTCTTTACCATTCTGCTCAACACCAAGAACCATTGCCTGGGCATTGAGGAGGTCTCCGTAGGCAGTCTTAACTCGTCTATTGTGCACCCCCGGGAAGTGTTCCGTGCAGCCATTCGGCGCAGCGCGGCAGCTTTGATTATAGCCCACAATCACCCAAGCGGGGACTGTGCGCCCTCGCGGGAAGACATGGAAGTGACACGCCGACTCACTGAGGCAGGTCGCCTACTGGGTATTGACGTACTAGACCATGTTATTTTTGGCGATGGGGTTATACTAAGTTTTAAGGAAAAGGGGCTCATGTAAGGGAGTGTTGCACTCAATGAATTTTCTCAACCGCTACTTTACCCGCGATATGGGCATTGACCTTGGCACGGCTAACACCTTAGTCTTTGTCAAGGGAAAGGGCATCGTGCTCAGGGAGCCGTCGGTAGTGGCCATACAGCGCGACAATCACGAAGTGCTGGAAGTTGGTGAAGCCGCTAAGGCCATGATTGGCCGCACGCCGGGTCACATTATCGCCGTACGTCCTTTGCGCGATGGGGTAATTGCTGACTTTGACGTTACGCAGAAAATGCTTAAGGCGTTTATTCGACGCGCTATGCCCGGCCCAAGCTTCCTGCGTCCGCGCGTGGTGGTGTGCGTGCCCGCCGGCGTGACTGAGGTCGAGAAGCGGGCAGTGAAAGACGCCGCGCTCGCGGCTGGCGCGCGAAGCCTATACGATTGAGGAGCCTATGGCCGCCGCCATTGGCGCAGGGCTGCCGGTAACTGAGCCGATTGGCAACATGATCGTCGATATCGGCGGGGGGACGACCGAGGTAGCAATCATCAGCCTTGGCGGTATAGTGACGCACAAATCAATCCGCGTCGGTGGCGACGAGATGGATGAAGCTATTGTAGCAAGTGTCAAGAAACACTATAATTTACTTATCGGCGAACGCACAGCTGAGGACGTCAAGATTGCCATCGGCTCTGCCTTCGAGCTTCCAGAGGAAGAAATGGATGTGCGCGGGCGGGACCTAGTTACCGGTCTGCCTAAGACGCTTAAGCTCACCAGCAGTGAAGTGCGTCAGGCCTTAGCGGACCCCGTGCGAGCAATAGTAGAAGCGGTTAAGGCAACTTTGGAGCGCACGCCGCCTGAGTTAGCGTCGGATGTCTTCGACCGCGGCATCGTAATGACCGGCGGCGGGGCACTTCTGCGTGGCCTAGACAAGCTTATCGCTCGGGAAACAAACATGCCGGTAGTCGTGGCTGACGACCCGTTGACGTCTGTTGTGCAGGGAGCCGGACGCTCTTTTGAACATATCGATTTGCTGCGCAGGTTAGACGCGTCGCCTAGGCGAAGATAGAACAAGCAGGGGGTGGTGGGAATGGGGTTTTTGGGGAGAAACCGCTCCGTCATCACCTTGTTGCTAGCTGTGTTTGTGCTGATGGTCTTGCTTAGCTTCTCCGCGCGCGAACTGGTTGGCGTCTCGTGGATCGAGCGCGCACTGCATCGCTTGGGCGCACCCTTTCAGCACTCCGTCGCCGTCGTTGTTTCGTTTGGCCGGGAGGTGGCGCAGTCGGTGCGAGAACTAAGCACACTGCGACGCGACAATGCGCGCCTCCAAAGTGAGCTTGAGGCGCTTAACTTTAAGTATCAAAACCTCGTAGAAGCGAGGCTTGAACTAGAACGCATACGCGCCTTGCTTGCATATCGCGAGGAGCAGGCAGCGCTGGACCTCATTTTAGCGCGCGTTATCTCCCGCGGCCTAACTACTTGGCACCACGAAGTAGTTATTGACCGCGGTTTCGCGCATGGGGTGCAAACGGGCGATGCGGTTGTCACCCACCGCGGCGCCGTAGGGCGGGTGATAGAGGTCTTTAGCACTTCCGCGCGCGTGTTACTGATTACTGACCCGCGCAGCGCCGTAGCGGCAGTGGTGCAAAACGGACGAGACGGCGCGCTCGCGGAGGGGGACAGCAGTATGTTAGGCGGGGTCAGGCTGGCGCGCTTGCCGTGGGACTTCCCTGTAGCTGCGGGCGAATTGGTAATAACAAGCAGGCTTGGCGATGTGTTCCCCCGCGACCATGCTTTCGTGATTGGGGTAGTGGCGGAGGTTGTGACCAGTGCCGATGGCCTGCTCAAGTATGCTAGGGTCGTACCTGCGGTCGACTTTGGTCGCCTTGAGGAAGTGCTAGTGGTGCGTAGGGTGACGCCATGAACAAGGCGACACTCATGCTCTGTATCCTCACTGTCGTCTGTGTGTTATTGCACGGGACGCTTATGCCGAGCCTGACTCTTTTTGGAGGCAGGGTTAACCTGCTTGTGGCCCTAGTGGCGGGTGTTGCCCTCCATTACGGCACAACTTCCGGTATGGTGGTAGCCTTAGGTGTCGGACTCCTAGCCGATACGCTGTTTGTGGGCGTGTTTGGTCTTGCGGCTATTCCGTTAGTAGTCATTGGGTATGTGGTAGGTCTAGCGGAAAGGCAGTTCTTTCGCGACGAGCCCCTAGTTGCTGTGGCTGTAGGCTTCATTTCGATAGTGGCGTTCGAGCTCTTGGTGCTCTTGCTGTCACGCATGGCGTTTGGGGTATGGTGGGGGGGGGCCTTTGTTCAAGCGTTCGTGCCGACGGTGTTAGTCAACGGGGCGCTGATTCCCGTTTTTCTATTCTGGCTCGCTAGGATCTTGCCGCGACGCAAACGCGAGGTGATATAGATGGAGAGCTTCTTTCATAAACGTTTGAACTCGATGACGGTGACAGTCTTTGTGGCTGTCAGCGTGCTCATCTTTCGCCTCGCCTATATCCAGATTGTGCATGGCGCTAACTACCGGAGTGACGCGGACAACAACCGCTTCCGAGAAGTCGTGCAGGAGGCCCCGCGGGGCAAGATTATTGACGCTTACGGCGTAATTATGGCTGCAAACCAGCCTGGGTATTTTGTTTCTATGCACCATACGCGCAGTCCGGAGTTGGATGGCATCCTAGCTCGCCTAGTGGGCATTCTGGACCCTCAGGGTGGCGACCCAGAGCGGATATCGGTGACTGAATTTAGGCGGAGGTTGCAGGCGGCGCGTTTTCGGCGTTGGCAGCCCGTCCGGCTGTTCGATACACCGCTCGCCTTTGGGGATGCTAGGCTCGTACAGATTGAAGAGAGACGCATAGAACTCCCCGGGGTCATCGTTGAGGTACAGCCGGTAAGGAGTCATCCTCTGGGTTCATCAGCCGCGCACGTCCTCGGTGGCATGGGACGCATTACCTACGGTGCGGAAAGACTGAGGGAGTTGAATGCTCAACTCGGGTTTGGCCGCTACTGGGTCGGCAGCATCGTCGGGCGCTTTGGGTTAGAACAGGCCTACGAGTTCATCGAGCGCAACCTTTCACTGCGGGGTGTGGACGGTTTTCAGCGCGTAGAGGTTGACCACTTGAGCCGTCCCGTAAGCGAGTTAGGCTTACAGGAACCTATCCCCGGCAACAACTTGCATCTAACCTTAGATGCCGCCTTGCAGCAACACATTGAGGCTTGGCTGCCCGGGCACTTGGAGCGCGTTAGGGCTGCCGCTAGCGCAGCTGGGGTTCGCGGGGAAGACTTAGAGATGGTGGCTCGAGGGGCGGCGGTTGTCGCAATCGACCCGCGCACCGGTGCGGTAGTGGCGTTAGTGAGTTATCCGACACCTCATCCGGCTGAAATTTTGCCCAACTGGAGTGCGCTCATTCTGGATCCCAGCCGTCCGCTGGAGAACAAGGCGCTCGCGGCGTTTGCTCCCGGCTCGGCCTTTAAGCCGGTAACAGAGATTACCGGTCTGTTACACGGTGCCCAAGCCGCTATGCCGCGCGTGGTTTGCACCGGTCGCCTGATGTATCCGGGACTTGGGGCGCAGGGCAAGCCGTGTTGGATCGAGTATTATCGCGATGCGCATGGCAATGTGGATGACATTACGGCCATGCGCGTTTCCTGTAACATCTACTACTACCACATTGCTATGCAATTGCGTACGCAGCTTGGCAGGGCTTATGTCCTTGATGCCTTTGCCACCACGGCTTCGTTTTTGGGCCTTGGCGCTCCCTCCCCTCTGGGAGCACAGTTGCATGGGTTTGGGCAGCAGTCGGGTATGTTGCCCACCAGCGAGCGCTTTCGCCGTGGCATTCGTGCGACGGGTGAGGGTCGTCCGCATGACCCCTACCCTGGCGAAGTGGCCGACATCGCCATCGGCCAGGGCATCCAGACCTATACCCCGCTGCAGATGGCCAATATGATGGCCATGCTGGCTACCGGGCACCGCTACGAAAACTACGTTGTCGACAGGGTTATTAGTCCCTTGGGTGAAATCGTTAGCCAGACACAAACCAAACGGCTGGCCTCACTGGTGCGCACTCCGGAGAACCCTAACGGTCTCATTAACGCTCTACAGCTTGCTAGGATTCAAGAGGGACTTAGGCAAGTCACACAGGTTGGGAGGATGGGCCTAAACAGTGGCACCGCCGCAGGCGCGTTTCGCGGCGCTCCCTATTTTTCGGCAGGTAAAACCGGTACTGCCGAGGTGTACCGTGGACGTCGCGCGCTGCCGTCCCACGGGTGGTTTGCCGGCTGGGGGGCTGATGCAAATACACGTGAGCCGGAAATTGTAGTGTCGGTGCTTGTGCTGCACGGTCGCGGTGGGAGCCTAGCCGCGGCACCCATCGCGCGTGAAGTTCTCGATGCCTACTTTAGGCTGAAGGCACAAAGAGTTAATCAGTAATGTTTTTGCAGGAGGATTTCACTGCCTTGGCAGCGAAAGTTAGCGTGGAGTTGGGTGAAGCGTAGCCACAGGGAGGGAGAGCCGTGGGTAGCGGAAGCCGCAGTATTCTTGTAGCCCGTGACCGCCTGCGCAAGGTCCTAGTGCAAGACCGTTCTCCGGTCTCGCAGGAGTGCCTTGACGCTTTGACAGCAGTCCTGCTTAACGCGGCGCGCGAGCAGGTGGTTTTGGTCGAGAGCGATGTTACAGCCGCCGTGGAGTACAAGGATGGGGCAGTTATCCTAACTGTACGTCTGCCCATTTTGCGTGGTGTGTCCAACGAGGCGACGACAGTAAATGGTTGACAGAAGGCTGCTGCGCACGGTGGACTGGTCGTTGTACCTAGCGTATCTTGGCCTCTCCCTGTTTGGTGTGTTGATGATCGCCAGTGCTTCGCAAAACAATGAACTTGGTAATCCGGCGTTCTTCTGGACGAAGCAACTGCAGTGGGTAATCATCGGGCACGTCGTCCTGTTGTTTGCGCTTCTGCTTGACTACCGTTTTTTTGCCAACATGAGTATCCCCATTTACCTGCTTAATCTCAGCCTGCTGCTGGGGGTCCTAACAGTAGGGGTGCAGGGCGGAGGAGCACAGCGATGGCTTGACCTCGGGTTCTTTACCTTGCAGCCATCTGAGTTCGCCAAAATTGCTGTGATCGTCACTTTGGCTGCGCATGTCGAAAAGCTCCGCCGGGTGGACACTTTCTATAGGCTGGCGCCGGTGCTTCTACATGTGGCTATTCCGATGCTGCTCATCATTATGCAGCCAGATCTCGGCACTGGGCTCGTCTTTCTCGGCGTTATGGCGGCTGTTCTGTATGCGGCAGAGCTTCCACGGCGGCTTATAGTTTTTCTCGGCGCGGGAGCGTTAGCGGTTGCGCCTGTGGTATGGTCGTTTGGTCTTAAGGCTTACCAACGCGCCCGCCTAATTGTCTTCCTTGACCCTTCGCTTGACCGCATGGGGATAGGCTATCACCTTACGCAGTCGATTATCGCAGTCGGTTCCGGCATGTTTGCCGGTCGAGGCTTGTTCGACGGACCGCAAAGCGAGCTAAATTTCCTGCCGGAGCAGCACACGGACTTTATCTTCTCGGTAATTGGGGAAGAGCTCGGCTTTCTTGGAGCGGCCGGTGTCATAATGGTCATGTTTTTTGTCGTTTATCGCTGTCTGCAGATCGCTGCGATAGCCAAGGACGATTGTGGGCGGTACATAGCTGTCGGCGTAGCCAGCTGGATAGCCTTTCAGTTAATCGTTAATACTGGCATGACCATGGGCATGATGCCGGTGGTCGGGTTACCATTGCCTTTTTTAAGCTATGGGGGTAGTTCGTACCTAGCCCTTTCGCTAGGGATAGGCTTCGTTTTGAACGTAGGCATGCGGCACCGGAAAATCTTGTTCTAGGGCTAGGACATAGTTTGCCTTACCTCGGAGTATACATTAACGATGCTCCGGGAGGTGACCGTGTGGCTAGACAGTGGTGGAAAAAGGGGCGACCGCGCAAGCCCTTACGGCAGCGACGGGGCGAGCACCGCCGCGCGCTCACTGTGTGGGTAACGCGGTCGGTTCTGCAGGCTGTGCTGGCAGGGAATGCGG
>QLUB01000259.1 GCA_018725205.1 candidate division NPL-UPA2 bacterium | reverse complement strand
CACAAAGCCGATAGAAAGCCTTAGCTTCTTTACGGCCGGCGCTGCGGCAGCTGGTGACGTTGTCGGCGGTAAAGGCTGCTTTGCTGCGGCAGGTCGAAAAACATGCACAAGCGCTGCTATGATTACTACGGCAGTCAATGCAAATAAGGCGAAGGTAACCGGTAGTTGAAAATACCCCAGCCCCGGCACAAGCCAGTGTAGCCGTTCCCCAAAAATAAGAATAGCCGTCGCCAGTGCGGCAATCAGGACAGTCGCGGCGAGCTCCGCCGTTGTTTTAAGTAAACGGCTGCGGCGCATCAGCTCCATTCTTACCAAGTAGACGATACATGTCAGCGTCACGGGCAGGATCTCAACGAATCGGCTAAAGAGCGCGCCCTCTGCGACAAGCCGCCACACAGCCTCGGCGAGGTGAGAATAATCGTTAATAACCCTGATAAACCCAATATTACAGAAGACGACATATCCAGCTCCTAGGAAGGCGGCGGTGGCAGTCAGGTATCCGGCAGCAGCTTTTGGCGCCTTTAGTAGGAAGAGAGTTACTGCCAGGCACAACACAAACAATATTGTCGGAAAAAGCAGAACATCCAGTCCTCTAGGCAGCTGGTAGTAGGGTAAAGTTGTTGCCGCGAGCCCATAAAGCAAGTAAAGCAGTAGCGCTCCGGCTAAGCCGTAGATTGCGCTGGCCGAGACGGCTACGCTTTTCCCCTCCTGCTGGAAACGGGTTGAATCCTGGAAAAAAGACCGGGGCAAAATGCGTGCTTGGTAAAAAACAAGGATGGTCAGCACAGCCAGCACAGCCAGTACAAATCCACCGAAAAAAATCATGCCGGCTGTGCTCGATAAGTCGTAAAGCCAAGGCAGAGGGTAAACGAGCCGCTCAATCACTTCTCCGTAAGGCAACGTAAACCTAATGGCCAGTATGGAAAGAGCGACAAAGAGCATTGTAGTTAATGCCGGTCCGGGACCAAGCAGCAGGCGGGCGCTTTTAAGCTTGAGCGCAACCAGGAAAGTTGCCGCATGTGCCAGCACAAAAGGCAATGAAAAAGCGAAAAAAAGCACACCGAGCCAAGCCAGCATGGAAACATATGCTACGATAGGGAGAGAGAACATATACCGGATGATCGCTCTTCTAGCCTCATTCCCCGCGAGCACTTTACTGCCCGGCGGCAACAAGTAGTTCTCTGCCCCGGGGTCGAATTCCGCCCACCCTTCCGGCTGGATTTCCTCTAATGTTTTGTCAGTCTGCTCCAACGCATCTGTGAATATATCCCAGATATATGCCAGCGCTAGATCGCCATAAATTTCTAAGGAAAAATAGATTTTGTCTCCCATTTGGTTTTGGGCAAAGCGTATCCCGCTTATTTCTTGAACATCGGCAGAAAGCAATTCTTTTAAATTTAAACGATGGTACCTCTGTTCGATAATATTAAAAACAACGATTTCTGCCTGCGAGCCGTAGGCAAGAAAGCGGCTGTGCCCTAACAGCTCTGCAGGGAGAAAAACTGGCAGTCTGTCTTTTGGCAAAAGAGCGGCCCATTGCGGGCTGATAAAGCTCTCGTAGCGGCTTAACCGCTGTAGCGGCCAGCCGCTGTTGCTCAATTGATATATGGATGAAACATATCCGGGGAGGGGAGTTTCAAA
>QLUB01000258.1 GCA_018725205.1 candidate division NPL-UPA2 bacterium | reverse complement strand
TAACTAGAGTGCTGCGCGCGATTATTATGGCACTCGCGGTCGTTCTGGACGTGCTGGCATCGCCAATCGCCATGCCGTTGCTAAGGGTGGCCCGCAAGTCGCGGGCCTTCGGGAGTTTTGTTGGGAAAGTGGCTATGGTGTGGCGTCGGAAGGCACAACGGGCGTCTAAACGAGACGCCCCTTAGAGTAGCAAGCTAAGTTTCAGGGAAATATTTATTTTCATCAAGAGGGAAAGCCCCGAGCACTAGAGAAGTAATACACTTACCTAGTTGCGGAGGATGCCTATGTCAAGCACACATGCCCTGCCAAAAATTGTTTCTTTCCCCGTTAGGCAACCGATTAAGGCTAAGCGCAGACAGCGCAGGCGGTTGCCTTGGGTTTTGTGTTGCTTATGCGCCATCGTAGCATACTTTATGGTTGTGTATGTTGGACAAGAACTAGAACTGATCGGACTCCGCCGCGCGGAGGCCGGGTTGCGCGACCAAGTGACAGCGCTAGAACAAGAGGCTCTCAGATTGCAGCGCGAGCTTGCCCTACTCAATACTGATGCCTACATCGAGCGAGCAGCGCGCGAGCGGCTGGGGCTTCTTTTGCCGCAGGACAAGATTCTGTGGCCTGTGTTCGTTACGCCGCGCGGCCCGAGCGATTAGATGCGTAGAGGCGTACGGTTGACGGTTGACGGTTGACGGTTGACGGTTCGGTAACGCTCTTCGTTTTTTGCTTTTTGTTTTGTAGCTGACAGCGGACAGCCCGCATTTTGTTTGACATTTACGCCCGTAGTTCCGTATAATACTAAGGGCACACAATTAATTCTAGGAGGAATAAGTTTTTCATGGCATTGGGAGTAGGCACCATTTTGAGTGGTATTGTCACGGGTATTACTAGTTTTGGTGCTTTTGTCGAGTTGGAAACTGGCGAAACCGGCCTCGTGCATATCTCCGAGGTGGCTGACGCATACGTCAAAGACATCAACGAACACCTTAAGTTGCGCGAGAAGATTGTCGTCAAGGTTATCAACATTGACAGCAAAGGTAAGATTGGCCTCTCCATTCGCCAGGCAAAACGGCGTCCTTCTATTTCGTTTGAAGAGCGCATGAATCGGTTCCTAAAGGACAGCGAGGAACGCCAGACAGACTTGAAAAAGCACACTGACGCCAAGCGCGGTGGACGCGGCACTTCATTCAAAAAATCAGGGCTTAAATAGCGAAAGTTGCCGTTGCTTTGGCGCGCGCTTTATACTACAATAACTTTTGTCGCTAGGCGGCGTAGCTCAGTTGGCCAGAGCATGCGGTTCATACCCGCCAGGTCACTGGTTCAAATCCAGTCGCCGCCACCATTATCGCGCCATTAGCTCAGTTGGCAGAGCAACTGACTCTTAATCAGTGGGTCCGGGGTTCGAGTCCCTGATGGCGCACCAGTAATATCAAGGCTCTCTGGGTTTTGCCCGGAGGGTTTTTTGTTGTTTTGACAGCAAGTTGACAGCGACAAAGGGACAAAGGGGACGTTGCGCCACGAAGGCACAGTAGTGTAGCAAGACTGCTACATGAACTAAGCCGTGCTACACGAGAGATGGGGGAAGGCCCCTCGGAGCCGCCATACAGGTGGAGGCTTCAAACCACCTTAAGCTGCTGTGGTCAAAAGCCA
>QLUB01000257.1 GCA_018725205.1 candidate division NPL-UPA2 bacterium | reverse complement strand
GGCGTCATCTGGTCAGAAATCCTCGGCGCCCCCCGCGCCCGCCGCCCCTGGACGAAGCAGTAGGGAAGCAGTAGGGACGGAGCCTTTTGCTTCAGGGGACGGTTCTGTCAGCGGAGCCTGTGCTTGACTTCCTCTGTTTGCTGCGCGTAGGCGGGGTTTGTCGTGAGACAATCATACCCGCCGCGCGCACTTTCGTGCCATGCGGAAGTGCGCCTAGGGTATCTTTAACTCGCCAAAATACTTGGCAATGGGGAGTGTTTTAATGCCCATAATCCTTGCTTCATTTAGGATAACGCGTGCCGGATAGAACCCCATCGGCTGGTGGTTAAGCAGACCCGTCAAGAAGTGAGCCGGATAATGCGCCTTCAGGTAGGCGGTGTGATATGCTGTCAGGCCAAAAATCGCCGCATGCGCCTTGTTAAAGCCATAAGCGGCAAAGGCGGACAGTGCCGCGTCATGGCGCGCCGCAAAAGGTCGGCCTGCCCAAGCGTAAACCCCGCCAGTGCTGCCGCGACCTGCAGCACTTGTTCTTGGTAGATGATGACGCCGTATGTTTCGCTTAATATCGGCTCTAAGCCGAAACAGGGCAATGTTCGCTAATACATCGGCGAATTGTGTGGGCTGCAGTCGCCCCAAAAGCTCCCGCATACCGGGGCTTTCGAGCTGAAATACGCCAACTGTGTGGGTGCTCCGAAGCAACGCATACGTCCTTTGGTCATCGAGCGGCACTGATTCAAGGCAAAGTCCAAGTCCCTCTGCTTTGAGCGAGTCGACAGTGCTTTGTATCGCGGAAAGAATCCTAAGCCCCAGCAAGTCCATCTTGACTAAGCCTAAGGCCTCAATATCATCTTTATCGTATTGAGTGATGATCACGCCTTTAGCGCTCCACTGTAGCGGTACTAGGTCTGTTAAAGGGTCGCGGCTCACTACCACTCCGCCTAAATGCACGCTGAGATGCCGCGGCGCACCGGCTAGGTCGGCACAGATGTCTAGAATTTCTTGGTAAAGCTTCCCCTTAGGGAAATGTTTGAGCTCAGGCAATGTATCGATGGCCCTCTGTATGTTGCTTGCTGAGGTAAGAGGCATCAGATTTGTCAAACGGTCGATTTCTGCAAAATACTCGACAAAGCCGAGCTGTTTAATAACCCCGAGCTCATACTCGAGTCGCTCAACTGGGAGTGTTGTTTGCGGATAAAGCTGCCGTGCTCCCTTAAAGCACAGGTCGCGCATTTGCGCTGCGCTCTTAAAGTATCTTTCCGCGTTGGGGTGACGCGCTGTGCTTTGGTGCAGTATCGTAGTATTTTCGCCCATGGCTGTCAACAAATTCCCCAGTTTTGCAAAGTTTTCTCCCTAGGCACTGGTGGGGAGTTTTTGTTAATCGGGTTGGCGCATGAGAGAGTTCCGCATCCGCCAGCTTGGGCCATCAAAGATCAACAGGTAGCTGTGGTGGATCAGTCTGTCCATAAGAGCGGCAGTCATTTGTTCGTCGTAGAATACACTGACCCAGCGACTGAATTCAAGGTTAGTAGCCTAACTTCCCGCACATTTTATAACTATGATTCCACTGCAATAACTCTTGCCTAAACCGTGCTTGCAAGCGTCAGTAAAATTAGCCTAAGGCCATTGATATTACTAGGTATTTCGT
>QLUB01000256.1 GCA_018725205.1 candidate division NPL-UPA2 bacterium | reverse complement strand
CCAGCATGGATACAAAACCGTAGTGATCGATACGCTTGACTGGTTGGAAAAACTCATCTGGCAGGCAACGTGCCTGGACAAAGACAAAGACTGCATTGAGGATTTCGGCTATGGAAAGGGCTACGTCATGGTCCTCCGACGCTGGGAAAAACTTTTGACCATGCTGGACGGATGCCGAGAGCACGGGATGAACACGATCCTCCTGGCCCATGCCCGCGTCGAAAGGTTCACTCCTCCAGACGGAGACGCCTACGACCGCTGGCAACCGGACCTGCATAAACTGGCCTCAGCGTTGGTGCAGGAATGGGCTGACGAGGTATTGTTCGCCCGCGTCCCCGTCTACACCAGCACAGAAAAAAGAGAAGGACAGAGGCAGCGTGTGCGAGCAATTGGCCAGGGGGACCGTGTCGTACACACAATCGAAGCCTCAACACACGCAGCAAAACGACGGATTCAATTACCGGATCAGATCCCCCTGGATTGGTCTGAATATCAGAAATACTGGCCGGTGGGAGATATCAACGGGATCGTTATTGACGGCCATAGCAAGAAAAAGGAGCAAAAAGCATGAACGGCAACCTAACCGAATTTAATGCGATGGCAGTGGAGTCAGCAAGTTTTGAAGTGCTGCCTCCCGGCGTGTATACTGCGATTATCATTTCAAGCGGTATGGAAGTGACGAAGGCAGGAACCGGCAAGTTCCTGAAACTGGAACTACAGATCCTGAACGGGGAATTTCACAATCGGCGGGTGTTCGATCGTTTGAACCTGGTTAACCCGAACCCCATTGCCACGCAGATCGCCCGCGCAGAACTTTCTTCAATCTGCCGCGCGGTGGGCGTACTGACCCCGCAAGACTCAAGCGAGTTGCACGGCAAGCCACTTCGAATCAAGGTTTCCGTGCGAATCACGGAGGAATATGGTGAGCAGAACGAAGTTAAGGCGTACCTGCCCTGCGACAAACGGGCAACTTTTCCTGTCGACATACCGTTCTGACGAAGCGGAGCTGGGGCGCATGGCCGAAGCCCTGCGCGGCAGCATGGACGCTGCCGAATACAAGCACGTCGTACTCGGGCTGATCTTCCTCAAGTACATTTCCGATAACATCTTCCGGGTGCCGCCCGAAGCCCGCTGGGCGCACCTCAAAGCCCAGGCCAAGCAGTCCACCATCGGCCAACTGGTGGACGACGCCATGGCGGGCATCGAGCGCGACAACCCGTCGCTCAAGGACGTGCTGCCCAAGGACTACGCCCGCCCCGCGCTCGACAAGACGCGCCTCGGCCAGTTGATCAACATGATCAGCAACATCAGGGTCGGCGACGAGGCGAGCGACGTGCTCGGCCGCGTCTACGAATACTTCCTCTCACAGTTCGCCAGTGCCGAGGGCAAGAAGGGCGGCGAGTTCTACACGCCGCGCTGCGTGGTCAAGCTCCTGGTCGAGATGCTCGAACCCTATCGCGGCCGCGTGTACGACCCCTGCTGCGGCTCCTCGGGCATGTTCGTGCAGTCGGTCGAGTTCATCCGCGCGCACGCCAGCGGCAACAGCAACGCGGGTATCTCGATCTACGGCCAGGAGTCGAACTACACTACTTGGCGGCTCGCCAAGATGAACCTCGCCATTCGCGGCATCGACGGCCAGATCGCCCACGGCG
>QLUB01000255.1 GCA_018725205.1 candidate division NPL-UPA2 bacterium | reverse complement strand
ACATCAAGCAGGCGTAAGCCTTCTGCGGTTTCGCTGTTCCGAGTGATGGTGACGCGGTAGATGCGCCCGGCCATGTCTATTAGTGCGCCCGTGGCTAATTCTGCCGGCACAGGAAACGGCGTTTTGAACGTCAGCTTATCCTCACCGACCAGTGTTTCGCTGATAAAAATCTCATGCGCCGCATGAAGTACAGCCACCGCTCGCAAGCCGGGATCAACCAGTACGGGTTGCGCATGTGCGAGTATGGCGAACCACGGCGCAGGCGCAGGTGGTGAGTTGTAGCGCAGGGTTGTGTTATAGCGTCTGCCGGTGTTGTACATCTTAAGACCACCCTATCCTACAAATTAACCCAAGCCCCGGCTTGCCGACCCTGGAACGCCGGTATTGTGACATTGTAAATCATCAGCCCATCCGGTGGCGTAGGAATCGCGTCCCGTTGCGCTGTAGTCAGGCGCGGAGGGAGAAAACCTTGAGTAGTGCTTGATAACTCAAAGATTGAGGATGCATGTGGAGATCCCGTCCCAATACCGACATTGCCTGATGTATCAGTGGTCGGTATTACTCCGGCCGCCGCCAAGCCAGTATCGTCTACTGTCAATACCGCCGTTGTCGCGATAACTCCAGTTGTCGCGGGTGTCCCTCCGCTGAATGTGCGCCAGACGCGGTAGTCAACTGCGCCAGGTACTGCCGTCCAGGTAATGCGGTTGAAGTTCGTCGCGGACAGCGTAGCATTTCCTGTGGTGATTGTAGTTTCCGGACTTGCAAGCGTTTCGCCAACACGTGACCTCGCCGTCACGCGGTACCCGTAGGTTGTCGTGCCCGCTGTGCCTTGCACGGAAACAGTCGGTGCAGCAGGAGAGGTAATAGGTGTGACGATCAACCCACCGCGCAAAGTGTCCCCACCGTCATTGCGTACTGCACCTGCTTGTACCGCTGTCACCACATGGGGGTTATCTACTCTGCCAGCATGCGTATCCACCTTAGCCTGTGCTCCAGCGACGCTTTCAACAGTCGAAGCGCCTACGCCGTGGACACCTGTAGTCAGCCCAGCGTGAGTATCTACCTGCCCTCGCGTAGCAATATCCGCCGCTACTGCACCGTCAACGACCTGCGCCCGTCCAGCTGCATCGCGTATGATAATTCTGCTCGCGGTGGCAGCGGAAACTGCACTATGAGCAGTGGTGAGAGCGGCGTGAGCGTCTACTTTAGATTGTGCTCCTGCTATGCTCTCAACCGTCGATGTACCTACACCATGGATGCCGGTTGTGACAGGTACGTGAGTATCTACCTTAGACTGCGCTCCAGCTACACTCTCCACGGTCGAAGCGCCTACGCCATGCACACCAGTTGTAGCAGGGTAGTGTGCATTAGCCGCAGCCAGTGTCGTTGCCGGTGCGTCCCACCATCCTGCCGCGCCGGTAATCGCCCTAATGCGGTTGGCGAGCCAGGACACCAATTGTCGCACTGTCCCAGACGGACTTACCGGAGGCGCAAGTGCCTGGTCAGGAGCAACCGCAGCCCCTGTCACATGTGTAAAGTCCGCCGTTATCGCTGTCCCCGCCGGTTGCTGCGCGTGAAACACTATCGCGCCCTGTGCCGCAAGTAGCAAATATTCACCCACTGGCACTACAGTGCCACCGCGCCGGATGACCGGTGCAGGCGTTTCCAGCCAGTT
>QLUB01000254.1 GCA_018725205.1 candidate division NPL-UPA2 bacterium | reverse complement strand
CGGCCAATGAGCGTTGCGAGGCGTCAGCTATCCAGATACCAGAAAATTCCAGCTCGCCCGCGTCGGCCAAACCTGCGACATAAGTCTTGACGTTCCCGACAGTATCGTGCGCGGTAGTCTCGACATCGTCCACTTCCCCCATGGAAAATTCGCCGATGGTCTCTACCCGGGCGATGTTGCTCCAGGTCGCGCCGGCGTCAGCCGATACCGCTAGGATCGTACCTTGACCTATTCTCTCTGCCATTTTGCCACCTCCTTACGCTCTCAATACAGCTACCGAGATAGCCGTGACCAACGAATAATCGATGTATGTGTTCCCTGTGTCCACACCGGAGAGCTGATTGTGGTTTTCGCCAAGCACCGGGCCAATCAACCTGTCTGCACCGGCGGGCACTGACACCACACGAGCGGCCAGCACCAACCCGTCTCGACTAAAAGTCGATGGTATGGTTACGCTCACTGCTGCCGTGTGTCCATTACGGATGAGCACGAAGGTTCCCCGCTCCGAATTTGGGAACATGTTCCCCGACGCCGACGCTGCGGTCAATGTCGGCCACATCCCAGTAGGCACTACTGGCTGGACGGTCAAAAGCGCTCTTGCCATTTCTTACTCCTTCCTCTGTCATCTCTGGAAAAGCCAAGACTCGACGGTCACAATAGCGCCGTAGGCGCCATCCTCTTCGGGCCCAGGGATAGGGCCGGTGCATATCGTCAGCGCGCTATCGTGCCCTGCCACCGAGATATCTCGGCGGTGGAACAGGCCCCGCACTTGCTCTGCCATGCGCTCGACCTGTAACCTGCTCCCTGTGGCCGGTGCGTAACAACGAATATCACGTACAATTCTCCGGCCTCGGCTATCTTGTGTGTCCCAACCGACATCAGTCACCTGCCCTGTGGTAACAATATAGGGCAGCAATGCATCTCCGGGCACTGGCTCGCTTGTAAAAATAGCGGGGACGCCTAAGTAGGTGTTGAGCATTCCCGCAAGGACAACATCCCCGCGCAACCGCTGGAAAACAGCCTCCGTAAATGCCGCGCTCATCCTCTCGCCGCCCGTGCTCCAAACTCAATCTGCTTAATAATTGCAGCCTTGTTGTTGGTTAGCGCCGGGCGCAAGAACGGTCGCGCGGCCATGCGACTAGTCCCAAATTCAAGATACGGTGCATATTCTACATGCGTGCCGACTCGGCCTATGATCTCGCCCGCTTCCCTGGTCACCTCGTGAGTGATACTGGCTCTCAATAAGCCGATATCAACTGCCGGCGGGCGTCCGGGCACAGAGGCCCGGTGAAGCTTTCTGCCGCGAGAATAATATTGTCCTGTGCCGGGCCTAAAGCTCCGCTTGACAATCCCCTCTAGCCAGCTACCTCCACGCAACATCCCCGCATGTAGTTTGTCTTGCGAATACCGCACGGCCTTGGCTTTGTCGATGTCGATTCGCACCTCTATCTTAGCCACGTTGCACCATCACCGCCTCCGCCTCGATGTGCTTAGCGCTCTGACTTGGCCGCCGGACTGCCGTGATTTCCAAGGCTAAATTACCCAGGAGCAAGCGATGACCTCTCGCCACGCCCGCCTCTGCTGGACAATATACCACGTAGTCGATGTGCGCCTGCTCTTGCGCCGCGACTTCACGCTCGGAGACTGTCGCCGGGCGCAGCCGGGCACTGATGTTGCCGATATCTGTCC
>QLUB01000253.1 GCA_018725205.1 candidate division NPL-UPA2 bacterium | reverse complement strand
GTGGCAGTTCCTCTAGCGTCAGTACGCGCCCGCGCGCGAATTCTACTACCACGTCAGCGGGAGGTGCCTCGTCTTGTGCTGACGCAGGCAATCCCAAAAGTATTAGGGACAACAGCACTAGGGCTATCGTTCGCCTCACCTGCATTGCTCCCCTCCCCAAGCGAGTGCTTGCGCAAAGTCGGCAGAGATGTCGTCCCCGTCCTCTAACCCCGCTGACACGCGGATGAGGCCGTCATCTATTCCTAGCCTGACTCGATCCATGCCTGTCATGCCGCGGTGACTAGTTTTGGCGGGATGCGAGACGGTGGTCGAGGTGCCGCCTAGACTTGGCACAAAATCTACCCTCTGTAGACGCTTAATGACTTGAGCTGCACCGTAACACCCACCTTCTACCACGAAGCTTAGCATGCCGCCGTAAGACGACATCTGTGTGGCTGCTAAGGCATGCTGCGGATGCCCCGGTAGCCCAGGATAATGCACCTTCATGACCTTGGGCTGTGCGGCGAGAAACTCGGCAAGTAGGGCCGCGTTTCGGCAGTGCTGTTGCATCCTGAGCTTCAATGTTTGCAGGCTTCTTTGCACTAACCAGGCGTCAAAGGGGCTTGTGACCGCGCCAAAATCTGCGTGCAGTGGCCGCATTCTCCCAATGAGCTCCTTTGAGCCCATTATTGCCCCTGCGGTGACATCAGAGTGCCCGTTTAAGTATTTCGTCAGGCTCTCCATAACTAGGTCTGCCCCCCACTCGCTTGGTCGGCAAAGCACCGGGCTAGCGAAAGTGTTGTCCACCATTAGCGGTATGCCAAAACCACGCTTAACAGCGGCTAGACGTGACAAGTCCGCGACTTTCATCAGGGGGTTGGAGATTGTCTCCACAAAGATAAGCTTGGTGTTAGGCCGAATGGCGTCCTCTACTCTAGCGACATTCAGTGCATCTACAAAGGTGACATCGATGCCCCATCTGCTGAAATCACGTTGAAACAGGGCTTGAGTGCCTCCGTAAAGATCCTGCGCCGCGATTATGTGGTCCCCTTGGCCGCACAGTGAAAGCACACCTATGGCCAGCGCAGCCATGCCCGAGGATGCGACTAAGGCTGCTTCAGTCCGCTCCAAGTGGGCTAAGGTGACTTCTAGCGCTTGGACACTTGGGTTGCCATAACGGGAATAGACGAATGCCCCTGCTTCGCCACCAAAGGCTTGATCCACCTGCTCTAAGGAGTCAAACGCAAAGACCGATGTCTGATAGATGGGCGGCACAGCTGGGCGGGAACGGAGCGGCTGCATACTTCTTTTCACAAGATCACCCCCGACAGTTAGTGTTCGGGGGTGATACCTTAAATCCTCCTAAAGCCATGCTTCCGGTTACACAGACATGAGTTTAGGCAGGGCACCCTCTACAACTTGCTGACAATCAAAGGTAAAAGCACCCCTCGCATCTTCCCATTTGCCGTGCACGCGCTTCTTAATAAGACCAAGCACTGCTGCCCACTCGCCAATGGAGGCTGCGCACACCTGAGCACTGCTCTTGTTCGTGATCAGCTTAAACCCGGTCTCATGCTGCGCTACGGGTATAATGACGAACAGCCCTTCCTCTAGTCCCATGCGTACGTAATCCGCGCCCATATGTGAGAGCAACAATTAGTTGTTTAAATATATGCCAAAGTATGCTAAAATAGTGACATAAAAGTACGTAT
>QLUB01000252.1 GCA_018725205.1 candidate division NPL-UPA2 bacterium | reverse complement strand
CTTTGCCCCAAAGCTGAGCGCGTGGGGTAAAGTACTAAATCTGCACACTAAACTGTCATGCAATGTCTTGAGTTCTGAAGTTAGGTTCGTAGGGTTCATGAATGAAGGGCGAGGAGCGGTTTTGGGTTTTGAGTGTTGAGTGTTGGGTTAAAAACAACTAAACCGGTGAAGACCTAGTAGCCTGAACGATACGTTTATTGGGTTAGGACCTTGGACCATGGACTACGGACCAACAAGGAGATAGATATGGGTTTGAGATCGGAGATATTCGAGCAGCCGGAAGTGCTCGCCTGCTTGCTTAAGGATCGGATGGTGGATGTGGAGGCGATTACCGGCGCGATTCGCGGGCACAAGGTGGATTTTGTCCTCCTTGCCGCGCGCGGCACCTCGGACAACGCCGCCCTCTACGCCAAGTACCTGTGGGGCGCGTTCAATCGACTTCCGGTCGGCATGGCTGCGCCGTCGCTGTTCAGCGTCTACAACCGCCCACCCGCCCTAAAAAACGCTCTCGTCGTGGGGATCTCGCAGTCCGGGCAGTCGCCGGATATCGTCAACGTGATCAGTGAGGGGAGACGCCAGGGGGCACCGACACTCGCCATCACCAACGATCCGCACTCCCCGCTCGCTATGGCAGCGAAGTTCGTGATCGACACCAGCGCCGGGAGCGAGCAGGCGGTGGCGGCGACGAAGACGTACACCGCCCAGCTAATGGCGATCGCCATGCTGTCGGTCGCTCTCAACGAGGATGCTGACCGCCGGGAAGCGTTGCAGCGCGTGCCGGCGCTGGTGGAAGAGGTGCTCGCCACAGAGGAGAAGATCGAGCAGGCGGCAGTGAGTTATCGTGACATGGCGCAGTGCGTGGTCCTTGGCCGCGGCTACGACTACGCCACCGCGTTCGAGTGGTCGCTGAAGCTGAAAGAACTGGCCTATGTCGTTGCCGAGCCGTATTCTCCCTCTGACTTCCAGCACGGGCCCGTCGCTATCTTGTCCGCGGGGTTCCCGGTGCTCGCGATCATGCCGAAAGGGGCGGTCTTCCCTGACCTGCTTGCGCTCCTGTCCGAACTGATCGACAGGCACAAGGTCAGACTGCTCGTCCTCTCCAACGATGATGAGGCGTTGGCGCTCGCGGAGAGATCGCTCCGTCTGCCATCCGATCTTCCCGAATGGCTGAGCCCGATTGTCAGTGTTGTGCCGGCGCAGCTCTTCTGCTATCACCTGACGCGCGCAAAAGGGTATGATCCGGAAAGCCCGCGCGGGCTGACCAAGGTAACGCGCACCTGGTAAATTCGGGAGGAGTGGTAACCATTAGCTGCCCCGGCACAGTGAGCAACGGCAGAGATGAACCCTGGGTGTCGGACTTTTGCTCACCTACCCCATGGAATAGCGACTTGGGAGTTATTCCACAGGGCAGGTTATCCGTACTGAAGAAGCAACTGTAAGGCGGGTTGTCAACCCGCCTTACAAGATCGTTCTTGTGATCAAGAGGGGAGGTCTTAGCAGCAACATGCGGTGAAAGAACTTTTTTCGGAGTGCGCAAGCCATGATTGCGTCTTCAAGCGGATGGAGCACGACTCCAGCACTCCATATAAAATTCCCTTTCACGTCGTTCTCTTAAGGTTCTTTCACTATCTCCTGAATCCGTGAAGAATGGACGATTTACCCGCCCATCGCTCCCAAATACACTATATCATAGGGGG
>QLUB01000251.1 GCA_018725205.1 candidate division NPL-UPA2 bacterium | reverse complement strand
TTCGGTGTAGTCATCCCCGCCGACAGTGACAAAGCCATGCGGTATGATGGTGTTTTGTAGCTGGCGTTCAGGGTTGTATGGGTCAAAGGTCATCATGGCCGCAATACGGTCGAGACCGTGAAAAACCGCCTTGCGGAAATTGACGTTGTTGACAGCGAGACGCCAGTTGTCCGGTTGATGCTCAGCGGCAAACCGCGGATTAAAGTTAAAAGCGAACCAGAACGAGAAGTTGCCAACGGCAGCGGGCCGAACCAAGTCCCGGCGAGCGCGATCCTGCAACCACCCGTCAAGAATAGCAATCGGAATGGATGCTGCGGTAATTTCGCCGCGGAAAAACATTTCGGGAGCAAGCGCTGCAGCTTCACGGTTAAAACGATAGGTTAGTCTTTGAATATGTACATTGGCTCTGTCCCAATAGCGCTCATTGCGGATAAACACGCGCCCCTGCTGCGGCAGGTGGCTGGTGAGGAGGTAAGCGCCGTTAAAGAGCAAAGTCGTATGGTCAGTGCCAAAGCGCGCTCCGGTTTCCGTCAGGAAACGCCCGTTGGCGGGGAAGAAGCAGACGTAGGTCAACATGCTCAGGAAATAAGGCACAGGGCGAGTAAGGGTGTACTCTACCGTGTAGCGGTCGACGGCGCGGATGCCTACAGTCGAGAAGTCGGTCGTGCGCGCATTAAAAAAATCTTCCGCGCCCCGGATAACGCGCCATACAATGTTGGCGGTGCGTGAAGCATTGGCGGGAGTAAGCACATAGCGCATCGCATCGACGAAGTCTTGCGCCGTAGTCTCGGCATACTCGCGCCCTTCCCAAGTTAGCCAAGGAACCCCCGGGCGCAAGAAGAAGGTGTAGGTCAACCCATCGGGCGAGATCTGCCAGTGACGAGCGAGCGAGGGGTAGAGGATGCCGAACTCATCGTATTGTACGAGCGCGGACACCGTGTTAGCGGCTATCACATGTTCGGCGGTTGTGGCGGTCACTAAGTAGTTCAATGTCGTCAGTTCGCCTGAGTACACCGTGTTAAAGTCGCCAAATGACCGTTGTGGCGCGCGCGGAGCTAGGGGTGTGTGGGTAATGGCCACGGTGTGCGTGGCATCGACCCATTCTACTGTTGCGCCAAGGCTCTCTGCGACAAAACGCAACGGCACCATGGTGCGCCCTTGAATGATTACCGGGGCTACATCCAGAGTTATTTCTCTGCCGGTGCGCCAAGCGCGCGGGCTACCGGGGTTAAGCAGCACAAACTGTGGCCCGAAATACCCGGCGACTAAATTAGCGCGTTCATCCCATTCCACCTGTGCGCCTAGCGCTTCAAAGATAGCGCGGAAGGGGACAAGCGTACGCCCATTGCGAATCACCGGTGCGACATCTGTGGCCAAAGGGCTACCGTTTAGCATGAGTGTAATGGGGCGATTAGCCTGAGCAATCAAATGCATTTGCGTGGTGGTAAGTAGGAGCGCTACGAGCAACCCTACTGTCACGAGCTTCTTATACATCTCTCTTCTTCCTCCTTTTCGCTAATTGGTCGCCAAGACTTTCCCTGCGCTTTGTCGCGTCGCCCATCCCTCCCTTGCGCCGTTTTTGTCATCTTATATAATGTACTCTACTGATTATGAAATTTCCTGCTATTCCGTCAACTTTTTTTGCCTTTTTACGCTGCATGAATGCCCCTCTCTCGCCTAGGGAGGGGGCTTTCCGCTTT
>QLUB01000250.1 GCA_018725205.1 candidate division NPL-UPA2 bacterium | reverse complement strand
GACTCGGGGATAGACGCGACCACCAAGCTGTTTTTGCTGGCGCGTGCCGCCTCGGTCACTTCTTGGATAAAAGCTATGAGGTTGTCGAATGTGCCTGCGGGGAGACCGCTCGCGCCATACAGCTTTTTGGCATAGGCGACCAACTCGTCCATGAGGATAAGACAAGGACCGCAAGCGTCAAAGAGCTGCTTTAGACTCGCAGAGCCCGGCGCCACGCCCTTTTTGTCGGCCTCGCGCACGTAGTCGTAGAGCTTAAGCTTGCCTGCCGATTCGGCCAGCTGCGCCGCCAGTTCGCCCCACAGGGTGTTTATAGTAATGCCCGGCATGTTTTGCGGCCGTTTGCTGCGCGACGGGTCTAGCGCGGTACCAACCAACACCGCCACATTCACACGTGGCAGCGCAGAAACCCCGGCCGCCACGAGTATGGGCTTGACACTCGGGATTTTCTCTTGAGAAATTCGCCCGCGCAACATATGGTAGAGTGCCAGCATACTATGCGTTTTGCCGCCGCCAAAGGCCGTCTTTAGCTGAATAACAGGCTCGCCGTCTTTGCCGGACACGCGCTTTAATGCCTGCACCAATAGTCCCTGCATACCGGCAGTAACATAGGTACGCGCAAAAAACTCTACGGGGTCGCGGTACTCAAAGCTACCTTCGCCGCGCGCTACCTGTGCCAAATCCGCCGCGAACTCGGCGTTCTTGTAGCGACCTTGCGCCACATCGGGGTGCGGCTCCATCACCTCGCGCCAGCTCGCAAGATTGCTGCTTGGCGCCTGTGTGAGTATGCCCATAGGTTTGCCCTGTGCTTCTTTGGGCTGCTGTGTTGCGATGCTCATTACGGCCATCGAGCCGCTGGCCGAGCCATAGCGTGAAACGCGTAACATGGCGCGTATTTCTTCGGCACTCTCTGGGTCTAGCGGCTCGCACAAACGCGCCATGGTGTCGAGCGCGCGCCAGGTGTCGTCGTCGCTAAAGTCGACACCGCCGATATGCGCCAGCCTATTACGCACGTCCACCAGCTCTTTAGCCCAGGTGCGATGGTCTATCGCCAGCTTTTTGCGAAACACCGCGGTCCAGTGCAGGTCAAAAAGCAGCAGACAGCGCGCCATGTCCAACGAATCCACGAGCTTCGCCCATTCGCCCGTCTGGGACAAGTCGCGCTTTTGCTCGTCGTAGAGCGTGTCGATAACTGCTACCTTCCACCAGTCCGCACCAAACTCCTGGCCTAGCTCGCGGGCCATATATGGGGCCAGCGCCCTAAGCAACACACGAAACCCCTGCGCTACTTGCGCGTGGTTATTGGCCATGCCGCATCCCCCTTATCGTTTCTTTGGGCCGTCTAGATAGCTGGTTTGCTCTTTGTCGCGCACCCCTGCCTGCAGCCCCATTGCTTTGGCCTGCACATCGGGCCAGGCGACGACCAGCGAGTTGTAGGCAAAGGCCTCGCCTGCCCATCCCTTGCGCTCGGCAATGGTAAACAGCCGATAGGCCAGCATTTTGGCGTGCTCGTGGTTAGCGCCGGGCATGGCCTTGACGATTTTGGCGCAAGCCGCTTCGCCGTCCGTTTCCATGGCCTGCACAAGCTGCTGCGTAAGGAGCCAGATATTCGTTTCGTTGGCTTTCACCGCCACGGGTATTTCCTGGCGTTCTAAGAGCCGAACGACGCCTTTTTGCGCTAGGAGCACACCACTCGCCACCAACTTTTCT
>QLUB01000025.1 GCA_018725205.1 candidate division NPL-UPA2 bacterium | reverse complement strand
CCTCCTATCAATGATCAGCTGTTAAACTAACGGGAAAAGCGCTCTTGATGATTCCTACCACTTGCTCGACAATGACCGCTAGGAACAGTAAAATAGTAGTTAATTCCATACACAACACCTCACAGGTATTTATTAATCTAGTGTATGCCGTGAATGACACAAATTGCTCTTGCGCGACTACGGTTTCACGTGTTAATATAGTGCCAACAAGAAATACTTTTCCCTGCGATGTGCGTGAAGCCTAAGAGTTTTGTTCCTAACACCAACAAAACGGGAAACCAAGGCTCGTTATCAAGTGGTAGCCGCTAGACGGATTCGCGCGATAACGAGGTAGGTCACCCACCTGCGGAGAGCAGGTTCAAAACGAAGGGCGCACGGCAACCGCGGGGCTATATTTTGGGGCTGTCCTAAGTTTAGGGCAGCTTGTTTTGTGCTGTTTGACCAACATTACCGCTGGTTGTACAATTGACGAGAAGGGGGTTTTAGCTTGCGTCAAGTCGGCGAGGTCATAGCAGTGTACGGGAGCACGGCTACAGTCAAGGTGAGAAAGCATTCCGCCTGCGCGGAGTGCCGGCATAAATGCGCCATGGCGCATGAAACTAAGGAAGTCGCGGTTACGGCAGACAACCGCGCCCAAGCTCTGGTAGGCGATACCGTGAGCCTAGAGCTCAGCGACCGACAGGTGCTTCAGGCAGCCTTTCTCATTTACATAGTGCCTGTGCTGTTTTTGTTCGCGGGTGTCGGCCTCAGTATGTGGTTTGGGTTAACCGAGACGCAAGCTTTGCTTTTCGGCCTACTCGGTCTCGTGAGCGCATTCGTGCTGCTTAAAGTTGTCGTGGACCCTTACATTCGTCGACAGGCAGGTTACCGTCTCATTATAGTTTGTACTACCACCGAGGATAAGGAGAGTTGATATTTATGTCTGGCAATGTAGTCACCGTAACTCAAGCAAACTTTAGGGCTGAAGTCCTGCAATCCACGCAACCGGTGCTAGTCGACGTTTGGGCGGCATGGTGCAATCCTTGCCGCATGTTGGCACCAATACTTGAGCAGTTAGCCACCGAGCAGCTCGGCAAGCTCAAGGTCGTGAAGGTAAACTCAGACGAGAACATGTCTTTGGCTATGGAATTTGGCGTTATGAGTTTGCCCACGCTTATCCTCATTAAGGACGGAAAAGAAGCCACGCGTTTGGTCGGTTTAATGGCTAAGCAGATGATTATGAGTCGGCTCGCGCCGTATCTCTAGAGGTTCAGATGAAGACTATAGATTTGCGCAGTGACACCATCACGACCCCGTGTGACAAAATGCGGGAGGCGATGTATCGCGCCGAGGTGGGCGACGATGTCTACGGGGAAGACCCGACGGTCAATTCCCTCGAGGAAAAGGCCGCCGAGCTCTTAGGCAAAGAGAGCGCTCTCTACGTGCCGAGCGGGACCCAGGGTAACTTGATTGCGCTTTTAACGCACTGTAAGCGCGGCGACGAGGTTATCCTTGAGGCAGAGTCGCACATCTTTATGTACGAAGTAGGCGGCATGTCCGCATTAGGTGGGCTGATTCCCCGGCGCGTACAGGGCGTACGTGGGGCTCTCACTCCGGAGAGCGTCAGGGCGAACATCCGCGAAAACGATATCCATTGTCCGTCGACCGGTCTTGTTTGTATCGAAAACACGCATAACCGCGCGGGCGGTACGGTGATAAGCATCGCGCAAACACACGATCTGAGACAGGTCGCGGACCATCACGGTATGCCGCTACATTTAGATGGCGCGCGCATCTTTAACGCGTCGGTCGCCTTGGGACGGCCTGTGAGCGAACTAAGCACTCCATGCCACTCCATTAGCCTCTGCCTGTCAAAGGGTCTTGGTGCTCCCGTAGGTTCGGTGCTGCTTGGCGACAGCGAGTTTATTGTCCGTGCGCGTAAAGTACGCAAAATGCTTGGGGGCGGCATGCGCCAAGCTGGAATTGTCGCCGCAGCAGGGCTGTTTGCCCTTACACACAATGTAGAAAGGCTGTCTGATGACCACCGCCGTGCCTATAGGCTTGCTCTGGGGCTCTCAGATCTCAAGTTCGAGCTTAGCCTAGAATCGGTCCAGACTAATATCGTGATGGCCAACACTAAGCGGCTTGGCGTATCTGCCCCGATCTTGCAGGAGCGTCTTGGCGCAGTAGGGGTTAAAATGCTAAGCATGGGACCAGACACCGTTAGATTTGTGACGCATTTGCACGTAACCGAGCAAAATATTGACGAGGCCTTGGCAAGGATTCGTGGAGTGTTGTCTTAGGAGTCAGCAATTAAGGCGAGGTGTACGGCGTGGCGCGAGTGTTAGTGGGGATGAGCGGCGGCGTTGACAGTGCGGTAGCGGCTTACCTGCTGCAGCAAGCAGGCCACGAGGTAATCGGCGCGACCATGCGGCTGTGGGTGGCTCAGGACGAATTGGAACCCGTGACAGGGGGATGCTGTGCGCTTACTGCCGTGGAGGACGCGCGCCAGGTAGCCATGAAACTTGGCATACCGCACTATGTGCTTAACTACCGCGAGGTCTTTCGCGCGTGCGTCGTTGAGCCTTTTATCAGCGAGTATCAAGCAGGACAGACACCTAACCCGTGCATCGCCTGTAACAGCCGTGTCCGCTTTACGCATTTTTTGCAGCAGGCGCGGTCTCTGGGATGCGACTTTATAGCCACGGGACACTACGCCCAAATTGAGCGTCAGAGCGGTGGCCTGCGGTTAAAGAAGGCTGTCGACAGGCGTAAGGACCAGACCTATATGTTGTTTCGCATGACCGAAGCGGAGCTTTCATCGACGCTTTTCCCCCTCGGTGGCTTAGAGAAAAGCGAAGTGAGGCGCATCGCGTCTCGCTTAAACCTGAGTGTAGCAAATAAGCCTGACAGCCAAGAAATCTGCTTTGTGCCCGATAACGATTACCGCTCCTTTCTGCGTCACGCCGGGGTGCGCGACGCACCCGGCAGCATAATTGACGAGAGCGGGAGCATTTTAGGCACTCATACGGGGATTTTCAACTACACGGTTGGGCAACGCAAAGGTCTTGGCCTCACTTCGCCGGCTCCCCTCTATGTCCTTACGTTAGATGCAGAGAAAAACCACGTTGTAGTAGGCGAGTCCGACCGGCTGATGCGGCGGGAAGTAGTCATTGCTGATTTGCATTTCCTAGAAGTCCCTTCACCGGCGACCACACTTATGGGTAAGGTGCGCTATTCGGCGCAGGATACGCCTTGTACGCTCGCAGTTATAGGTGCCGCCCAGGCAGTGATTCGGTTTGTCGAGCCTGTGCGGGGACCGACTCCCGGCCAGTCGCTTGTCCTGTATTGCGGCGACTATGTAGTGGGCGGCGGGAGGATTATGGGGCAGCCGGTGAGTCTTAACGGGGAACGGGGAGTGAACGATGAAGCTGACGCGATGCCCGATGTGTAACAGCCGCGCGCTCGGCCGAGTAGGCCTGCTGCAGTTTTACTGCGGAGACTGTTGCGTTGAGTTTGCCGTCGGTAAGCATGGCGTAGTCGTTTACGAGATTCTGGATGACGGTAGCGTAGTATCTATATCCGACTCTGCGGTTGACGCAAGCTTAACTTGAATGGAGGGACAACGATGCGCAAAGGGTTTCTCGCGGGGGTAATTATCGGCAGCCTAGTGGGAGTGTACTATGGCATGCAGCTGACAACGCGTGAGCGGTCGGCGTTAGGGGACCTCGTCGGCAGGGTGGCAGGGGTTTTCCTGTTTGTGGCCTGCAGGCCCTAGCATTGCTTGGACATCGCAGAGTTTTTATAGTATAGTATAAATAAAAAGAGGTGGAGAATATGGTCCTGCGCAAACGCTATCTAGAAAAGCTGCAAAAGCTAAAGGACAAGCAGATTATTAAAGTTATAACTGGGGTGCGGCGATGCGGAAAGTCTACCCTACTTCAGCAGTTTCAGGCATATTTGAGGAACTGCGGCGTTTTGGAGCATCAGGTTGTTTCCGTCAATTTTGAGGATGTAGCAAACGAGCATTTGCTGGATTATAGAGTCCTGCATGCTTATGTAGAACAGAGGCTTGTCCCAGACAAGATGACCTATGTATTCTTGGACGAAGTGCAGGCAGTGCCGCAGTTTGAGAAAGCAGTGAACTCCCTATTTCTTAAGCGCAATGTGGACCTGTACATCACCGGCTCAAACGCCTATATGCTATCCGGTGAACTTGCCACTTTGCTCTCCGGGCGGTACATCGAGATGCAAATGCTCCCGCTCTCCTTTGCGGAGTACTACGAACTTGTGGGGGGCGTTAGGCGCGACGCTTGGAATGCGTACTACAAATACGGAGGTTTCCCCTACGCCGCTCGCCTTGAAGATGACTATGTCCGGAGAGACTACCTCTCAGGCATCTACAACACCGTTTTGCTGAAGGATATTGTGGCAAGAAAGAGAATAAGCGATGTTCACCTGCTGGAAAGCGTGACCAAGTTTCTTTTTGACAATGTCGGCAGCATTATCTCCTCGAAAAAAGTAGCCGACAGCCTGACCTCTTACGGCAGAAAAACGTCACCGATTACAGTTGAGAACTATATTGAATCACTCATGGAATCGTTTATCCTGTATAAAGCCGGCCGATATGACATTAAGGGCAAGCAGCATCTGAAATCCCTTGAAAAATACTATCTTGTGGACATTGGCCTCCGGCGGCTACTGCTTGGCGACAAACATGCCGACATCGGACATTTACTTGAAAACATTGTGTATTTGGAGCTCCTTCGGCGGGGCTTTAGCATTGATATCGGCAAGGTCGGGGATTTGGAAATAGATTTTGTCGCCCACAGCGGAGGCGACAGAGTCTATTACCAAGTTGCGGCAAGTATTTTAGATGCGAGCACCTATCAAAGGGAAATCTCACCGCTCAAAAAGGTTGCCGATCACTATCCAAAGTATATGGTCACCATGGACGATGTCGGCATGGGAGAGAATGGGATTAAGCAGATCAATATTCTGGACTTCCTGCTGGAGCAGCTATGATGATGCTACGCCTAGCGCGAACGGTGGAGTACATTCGCTCCGCTTGACATCCCCTCCCAAGACCACTATACTGAGTCTCAAAGAGGTGTTGACGGGACTAGCCACCCCTGAGCCTGTGGTTGCGAAACCGCCGGATGCCCCGTTATCGGCATGCTAAGTGACCGCCTTCCGGCGGTAAGCAGGGTGGTACCGCGAGACTCTCGTCCCTGAGGATGAGGGTCTTTTTTGCTTTTTATGGGTTGAGGCACATAGCACATAGCACATAGCACATAGCACATAGCGGAAAGCGGATAGCGGCACTTGGCACTTAGCACTTGGCACTTAGCACATAGCACATAGCACATAGCGCATAGCGGAAAGCGGATAGCGGATAGCCACCTCGGTTTGATTTTTGTTTTCTCCCAGTTCACAGTTAAAAGGAGGTCACACCCATGAAGTATCAAACCGCCGACGAATTACGGGCATCATTCCTCGCTTTCTTCCGCAGCAAAGGTCATACCGTGTTGCCCAGTGCGTCGCTTGTGCCCGTCGACGACCCGACGTTGCTGTGGATAAACAGCGGCGTGGCCACGCTGAAGCCCTATTTTTCCGGTCAACAGGTGCCGCCAAATCCCCGCCTAGCGAACAGCCAAAAGTCTATCCGCACCAACGATATAGAAAACGTGGGCAGAACGGCACGGCACCACACGCTGTTTGAGATGCTCGGCAATTTCTCGATTGGCGACTACTTTAAAGAAGACGCTATTGTCTGGGCGTATGAGTATATGACAGGGATAGTGGGGTTTTCACCGGAGAGCCTTTGGATTAGCGTTCATCCCGAGGACGAAGAAGCGCTGTCCCTTTGGCGCGAGAAAGTAGGCGTCCCAGCGGAACGCATCGTTAAGCTGCAGGATAACTTCTGGGATATCGGGCCCGGTCCATGCGGTCCTAACTCCGAAATATACTATGACCGCGGCGGTAAGTATGCCTGTGAAAACCCAAAGTGTGCTCCCGGGTGCGACTGTGAGCGCTACTTAGAAGTCTGGAATCTGGTGTTTTCACAGTACAATCACCATGAGGACGGAACATATACTCCACTACCACGCAAGAACATCGACACCGGCATGGGGCTCGAGCGTCTGGCCTCTGTGGTGCAGGGTGCCGACACTAACTATGGCACAGACCTATTCCTCCCCTACATCAGGCATGTAGAAAAGCTGACGGGGCAAAGTTACAGCGGGCATCAAATGGCCATCAACGTCATTGCTGACCATGTGCGCGCCATCACCTTTGCCGTTGCCGATGGGGCCGTTCCCGCCAATGAAGGTCGCGGGTACGTGATCAGGCGCTTGCTGCGTCGTGCCGTGCGCTTCGGCGGACAGCTTGGTCTTAAGAGTCCTTTTCTCTGCGATATGGTGCCGTTAGTAGCCCGCGTGATGTCACACGCCTACCCTGAGCTCAGCGAGAAACAGGACTATGTCTCGCGTATTGTGCGCCGCGAAGAGGAGCGGTTCCTAGAGACGCTCGATCTGGGGACCCAGCTCTTTTTGCACCTCGCGCGGGAGCTCACGGTTGCAGGGGCAAAGGAGCTAAGCGGTGAGCAGGCCTTCCGCCTTTATGACACCTTTGGCTTCCCCTTAGACCTTACTGTAGACTTAGCGCGTGAGCACGGCCTCACCGTAGACAGCGACGGTTTTGCCAAGGCTATGGAGGAGCAGCGCCAGCGCGCGCGTTTTGCCCGTCCGGATGTGGGGAGCGATTTTGGCAAGGTTAATTACTTCGCCGCCTTGCCACCCACACGCTTTACAGGGTTAGAAGGCACAGGCGGGGAGGCTACCGTTGTCGGGCTACTAGTGGACGGCAAACCTACAGAGGCGCTCAGCCCCGGAGAGGGGGGCGCTGTCCTCCTTGATTGCACACCTTTTTATGCCGAGAGCGGCGGGCAAGTAGGCGACCGAGGGCACATCCGCTTTAAGGGCGGGGAGTTTAGGGTAAAGGATACGCAGAAGTACTTTGGCGACTTCTGCCTACATGTGGGGGAGCTAACTCACGGCACGCTCTCTCTAGGCGATCCTGTCTCGGCCGACGTGGATAACACCCTGCGGCAGGCGCTAGCGCGCGCCCATACCGCCACGCACCTCTTGCATGCCGCGTTACGCCGGGTACTGGGAAGCCATGTCCGGCAAGCGGGGTCATTGGTCGAGCCGGATCGTTTGCGCTTTGACTTCTCCCATTTTACCGCCCTAACGCAGGATGAACTCACCGCAATTGAAGCGGAAATCAACGCCCACATCTTAGCGAGCTTGCCGGTTGAAAGTGCGCACATGACTTTAGAGGACGCTAGGGCGGGGGGAGCTACGGCGCTGTTTGGGGAAAAGTACGGGAGCGAAGTGCGCGTAGTGAGCATGGGAGAGGTTAGTAGCGAGTTGTGCGGCGGAACTCACCTTGCTACGACTTCTGCCGTGGGGCTTTGTCTCCTGCTGGGTGAAGGCGGTATTGGCGCAGGGCTTCGGCGCATCGAAGCGGTTTCTGGGGGAGAGGCTTACCTTTATGCTAAGGGACGTCTTTCCCTGCTGGACACGCTTGCCCACACTCTCAAGACAAAACCCGATGAAGCGCAACGGAGGCTTGAATCTGTGCTGGAACAGAGCAAGGAAGCAGCTAAGGAAGCAGAGCGGCTCCATGCTAAGCTTGCTGCGCTCGCGGCCGCAGACTTTGTGGCGGGCGCTGACGAAGTGGCGGGTATTAAAGTGGTGGCATGTCAAGTGCAGGCCAAAGACGTAGACGCTTTGCGTGCCGCCGCTGATGCAGTGCGCGATAAGCTGCCCTCCGGTGTCGCTGTGCTCGGCGCGGTACAAGAAGATAAAGTGGCGCTGATTGCCATGGTGAGCGAAGACCTGCTCGCGCATGGGCTGCACGCCGGGAATCTTATCCGCGAGGTAGCTAAACTGACCGGTGGCGGTGGCGGGGGCAAAGCGACCGTGGCTCAGGCCGGGGGTAAGGACCCCAGTCGCTTGCCGGCCGCGCTCAAAGCTGTAGTTACTCTGGTTGAAGCACAACTTAGAATGTGACAAGCTGATGACAGAATGTAACTTGTGGACTGCCGCCAACGCGGAGATGATACTATTAGTCAAAGGGAGAGTTTAGCAGCGGGAGGGCTTTGCATGGGAGAGCGCATGGATGAGACGAGAGTTATCCAAAAAATCGAAACAGACCGTCGTCAACAGGTGCGCGAGGTGCTGCAGCAGGTGTCCGATGCGCTGAAGGAGAAGGGATACAACCCTACTTTCCACATCACGGGATATCTCTTGTCAGGCGACCCTGCCTATATCACTTACCACCAAAACGCGCGCAACATCATCCGCCGGGTAGAGCGCGATGAAATCTTAGAGGAACTCATCAACAGCTACCTTGAACGGCGCTAATGCGGCTAGTGCCGCTGTGCCCGACCATCGAGGTATCCGAGCTGTGTTACGGTACCCTCACGCTTGGACCCCTGCAGAAAAACCTGACCCCCAAGGAGGGTGGCAGGCTCCTCTGTGCTGCTTTTGAACTTGGTGTAAACTTTTTTGACACGGCGGAGCTCTACGGCACCTATCCGCATTTGGCAGCAGGACTCGCCGAGCACATGCACAAAGCTGTGATTGCCACCAAAAGCTACGCTGCGGATGCAGCGGGCATGGAGCAAAGCTTGGCGCAAGCCTTGCGGAGTCTTAACAGAGAGTACATCGACATTTTTCTTCTTCACGAGCAGGAGTCCGCGCACACTCTCCGCGGCCATGCGCAGGCACTGGAATACCTGCTCCGTAAGCGCGAGCAGGGCTATGTGCGCGCCGTGGGTATTTCCACGCATCACGTGGCCGGCGTGCGGGCCGCACTAGAGTACAAGGAGCTTGACGTGATTCATCCGCTGATTAATAAAGCGGGCATCGGCATTGTGGATGGTGCGCGAGAGGATATGGCTCGGGCCATTTTCGACGCCGCAAAAGCGAACAAAGGTATTTACGCCATGAAAGCGTTAGGGGGTGGCTCGCTGCACAAAGATGCCCACGCCGCGCTGTCCTATGTGCGGGAATTGCCCGGGGTTGCCGCTGTGGCTGTGGGCATGGGCTCACCCGTGGATGTGTACGCTAATTGCACTCTGTTTTCTCACGGCGCTTTCCCTCCGGATTACTGTGCAGGGCAGAGCAAACGCCAAGTGCTCATTGAGCCATGGTGCACGGGTTGCGGCGTTTGCGTGCGCCACTGTCCGCAGGGGGCCCTGTCGCTTGCCTCGGGCAAGGCTGTGGTTAACGAAGCTCAGTGTGTGTTATGCGGATATTGCGTCGCGCATTGCCGTGATTTTAACGTGAAGGTGATTTAAGTTGCAGGTAGCGCGCATACTAGGGCTAGATGTGGGGGAGAAGAAGATTGGGGTGGCTGTCAGCGACCCGCTTGGGATTACCGCGCAGGGGCTTAAGACCATTGCGAGACGGTCACTAGCACAAGACCTAAAATGCATAGTAGAACTTATCACCGCTTGGGAGATTCGTCTGATCGTCATTGGGCTTCCCATTTCGCTCAACAACACAGTCGGTCCACAGGCGGAAAAAGTAAAACACTTTGCCGCAGCACTCTCCGCTAAAACCCATGTCCCTTTAAAGTACGTGGACGAACGTTTTAGCACCCGCATAGCCACGCAGACGCTGCTATTAGCCGACACATCTAGGCAGAAGCGCAAGCAAGTAGTGGACATGCTAGCAGCCCAGCTTATCTTGCAGTCATTTCTTGACCGCAAGTCGCAAGCCCATTTGACTTGACTACTGGCCTAGAGTAAAATGTAGCTATGAATGCGAAAGAGGTGTTTTTTGCCAATGACTGAGAATGAACGCGACGAGGTTGTTGTACTCACGGATGACGAAGGCAACGAGTTTGAATTTCAGATTATCGATGTCCTAGAGGTAGAAGGAAATCGCTATGCCGTGCTGTTCCCGCTCGATGACGAGGAAGCCGACGAGGACGAAGCGCTGATTATGCGCCTTGAGACCGACGAGGACGGGGACGATGTACTAGTAGATATCGATGATGACCAAGAGTGGGAGAAAGTTGTTGCCGAGTGGGAGAGCATGCTTGAAGAGGAAGAGGACCTCGATCCAGAAGTAGAACTCGAAGACGAAACTGAGAAATAGTGCTTCGTAATCCTAAGCGGGATGTTCTCTGCAACCCCGCTTTTTTAGTTTAGAGACTAGCTCTAGCGATTGGAGCTGATGCGCGATTATTCCCAGCCAACGTTTCCCCTTACATTTAGGCACACCCCTCCTGCAGCTCATCCTGTTGGTAAGGGCTTGGGTTAAGCGCAATTGGCGCCCGCTTGCAGCAGGCGCAGGTTCCCTTGCGTTACTTGGGGCAGTGTCTATTGCCTCACTCTTTGCGCCGGCAGGCCTTGGCGAAGGGCGGCGCGTCAACATCCTAAGCGGCAGTTCTGCGTCGGAGATTGCCGCAGAGTTAAAGCGGGCAGGCATGGTGCGAAGTTCAGGTGCCTTTGTGTTTGCTGTGCGCTGGTATGGGAAAACCCACGCGTTACAGGCTGGTGTCTACGAGCTCGCGCCTAGCATGAATTTACGTGAGATTATCATGAAAATGAGCGCAGGCCAGGTCGTTAACACCGCAGTGCGCGTGACCATCCCCGAGGGCGTGAGCCTACCCGAGATCGGACGCATCTTGGAGGGGAAAGGTGTGTTTAGTCAAGCAGAGTTTTTAGCGGCAGCCGGGACTATCTCCTTGCCCTATGCCTATCTCGCGCCAATCCCCCTGAACACGGTACATCGGCTGGAAGGGTATTTGTTCCCAGATACGTACGAGTTTTACCTTGATGCGAGTCCAGAGTTTGTTATCCGCACTATGGTCGCACGGTTTGATGCTGTAGTGTCCCCCCTATTCGCGGCGTCCCAAAAGCGTGAGCAGTACAGCCTGCACCAAGTGCTAACTATGGCCTCGATTGTGGAGCGCGAGGCTGTGAAAAGCCAAGAGCGTCCTCGTATTGCTGGCGTTTTCTACAACCGCCTGCGGCGCGGTATACTGCTGCAGTCGTGCGCTACCGTGCAGTTTGTGATTGGTCGGCCGGGCAAGCTCTATTACGCGGACCTTGAAGTAGACTCGCCCTACAACACCTACCGCCACGCGGGCCTTCCTCCCGGCCCGATCGCCAATCCCGGACTTGCGTCGATTAAAGCTGCTTTGACCCCCGAGGATACACCATACCTATTTTTTGTGGCGCGCGGAGACGGCTCGCATATCTTCAGTCGCACTTATGCCGAACACCGCGCGGCTATACGGCTAGCTACACGTAGATAGAACCTTGGCACAGGAGGTCCACAGCTTATGGTCGAACTACTAGCTCCGGCCGGTACCCTAGAAAAGCTGATTTTTGCCGTCCAATACGGAGCCGACGCCGTCTATGCCAGCGGAACCCGCTATGGGATGCGGGCTTTCGCTGGCAATTTTTCCGTGGACGACCTGGCTGCAGGGATATCCTATGCCCACAGTTACGGGCGTAAGGTTTATGTTACGGTTAACATTATCCCCCACAACGCAGACTTAATCGGCCTCCCAGATTACCTGCGGCGGTTAAGTGAGATTGGTGCCGACGCCATTATCCTCGCAGACCCTGCGGTGCTTTTATGCGCGCGGGAGGTCATACCACAGATGGAGCTGCACCTAAGCACCCAGGCGAACGCAATTAACTGGCAGAGCGTCATGTTTTGGGCGCGGCAGGGCATTAGGCGCGTAATTCTAGCGCGGGAACTTAGCCTTGCGGAAATCACCGAGATTCGCCGCCGTGTCCCAGACGTAGAACTTGAAATGTTCGTGCACGGAGCAATGTGTATTTCCTATTCGGGGAGATGCCTGCTCAGCAACTACATGGTCGGGCGGGACGCTAACCGGGGGGAGTGCGCGCATCCCTGCCGCTATAGCTATGCCCTAGTGGAAGAGAAGCGATCGGGACAATACTTCGCTATCGAAGAAGATGAGCGTGGCACCTATATTATGAACTCTAAGGATCTCTGTCTGTATCCGCATCTCGCGGAGGTAGTGCAGACTGGCGTGAATGGGCTTAAGATCGAAGGGCGCATGAAAAGCGTGCACTATGTGGCGACCGTTACTCGCGCTTACCGGCGAGCTTTAGGCGCGCTGGCGCGGGGAGAAGAGCTGCCGGCAGAGCTTAAGCGCGAGCTGTTAAAGGTTAGTCATCGCGCTTACACCACAGGATTTGCACTTGGTTTGCCTACTGCAGAAGACCACCTCTACGCGGGAGGAAACAGCCATGGGGAAGCAGAATTCTTAGGTATAGTGCGCGGGTTTTCGCCTGAGGATGGACTCCTAATTGAGCAGCGCGGGCATTTTCGCGTCGGTCAAAGCGTGGAGTTTATCGGTCCTATCGCAGATCCCTTGCCGTACAACATCCCGGGCCTAATGAGCGCTGCCACGCGCACGACCGTAGACGCCGCGCGCCACGCGCAGGAGATGGTGTACGTGCCTTTTCCTCATCCGCTGGCCGAATACTCGATTATGCGCTCTGCGTCAGTGTGAGCGACGACAAGACGAACGGGGAGGACATCTATGGGCGGGAATGAACGCACCGAGCTAGCTAAACGAAACCTTGTCGCTGCCACGAGCAAGATCTCGAGGCGGGCCGGTCACGTTTCTAGCGTCGCCGAGAGCCTGCTTGCAGTCACCAACAAAATCGCCCTGCAGGCTACAAAACAGAGTGCCGATGTGAGCTCATTAAAGGCCAAAATGGATGCCTACGCGGCCTCTGCGGAAGGCGTACAGGAGCGCAGCCAAATATCCGTAGGGTTGGCCGGAAAAGCCGTAGACACGGCTACGCAAGGGACGCGTTCTGTGCGGGAGTTCTTGGCGTCCATGGATAGTATTCGGTCCGCGGTGGACGCAGCGAGAGCCGTAGTCGGCGTGCTTAACGCGCGGACACGCGATACGGATGAAATGCTAAACACTATCCGCGATATAGCGGAGGCCACGAGCATTCTTGCGCTCAACGCCTCTATTCAGTCCGCGCATGCCGGGCAAGCGGGGAGAGGCTTTGCTGTTGTCGCCCAAGAAGTAAAGCGCCTAGCGGAGCGCAGCACTGTCTCCGCCGTCGCCATGCAGTCTTCCGTAGACCAAGTGGCGCAGGGTATCCGCCAGACCGTGAGCTCGCTGGAGAGCATTTTGGCCCGCGTAGCGGAAGGCGAGGTGCTCGCCGCGAGCACGGATCAGTCCTTCGGGGATATTTTTGCCGCTGCCAACGAAACGAGCAGCGCTTTTCGCGAGATAAGCGCTGCGTTAACGCAGCAGACGGAGAGCCTAAAAATCGTTACGTCCTCCATTTCTGCCATGAACGATAGTTTTGAACGGCTCTACAGCTTGGTGGAAGTGTCGTCGTCGTACGCCTCGTTTGCCGAGAACACGATTGCTGCACTTAACCGCCAGGCTGACGATCTAGCCGTGACGAGCACGGCTCTTTTTGCCGCGCGCCAAGTAGTCGACGCAGAGACGCGGGTGGCGATTAACCTGCCCTACGAACCGCAGACCTACGACCCGCATAAGAACTTCGATTTCTACGGTGCGCAACTCTTGTCAAACGTACATATGGGCCTGTTGGCTTCGGACGCTAAGGACCAGATCATACCAGGCTTAGCCAGCAAATGGAGCTACGATGAAGAGACGCTAACGTGGGTCTTCGGCGTTAATCCATCGGCCCGGTTCGCTAACGGGCGCGAGGTTCAGGCAAGCGACGTCAAATTTTCTTTAGAGCGGTTGGCAGACCCCACTGTACAGTCACCGTCAAGCTGGGCTTTAACGGGCATAGAGGGACTAGCGGAGTTTGCGGCAGGCACTGCTGACGAGATAAAGGGCATTAAGACGCCGGACGAGCGCACTGTGACCATCAAGCTGAGCGAACCCTTCAGTGGGCTACTAACGAATTTGAGTCACTATTTTGCCGCTGTGATCTCGGCGGCTGACGCCGGCGAAGGCCGAATAGTGGGGGCAGGCGCATACTATATCGCCGAACAAACGCAGGAATTTTGCCGTTTGCTGGCCTCACCTCTACATGTCAAGGGTGAACCCGCTGTGCGCTGCATTGAGTTTTCCTTCAGCAGTGCCGACCTGCCGGAGAAGCTCGGGGCTGGGACGCTGGACGTAGCATTTATTGAAAGCGCGGACGTTTGGAACGGTGTCAGAGCCATGCCACGCATCGAGGTGCTGCAGCAGAGCATCCTCGGGTACACGTACCTCGGCTTTAATTGCCGTTCTACGCATCCCGCCGTGCAGGACGTAGAGGCTCGCCGCGCGCTATCGCTGGCCATCGACCGGGGCAAACTCGTCCTGGAAGTGCTCGCAGGCATGGGAGCAGAGGCCTACGCGCCGCTATCGCCCGCGGTGTTTGGCGAGGGTGTCACCGGACGCTTTGCCCCAGCTGAGGCGCGGCGTATACTTAGTCGCTTCGCCGCAGACAAGCCGTTAACCATTTTGCTGCGTTCCGATGAACAGGCGCCGCTATATGAACGTTTGGGCCAGTTTTGCATCGCAGCGCTTAATGCGGTAGGCCTAGAGGTGCAAATCGTGCGTGTGCCCCACAACGTCTACCGTAATCCCGAAAATATTGCGACAGCGGATTTGCACCTCTCGCGCTGGGTAGCAGATACTCCTGATGCAGATGCCTTGCTCACCCCAATCTTTTACTCCGGTGTACCCACCAATATGTCGGGCTACAGCAACTCTGATGTCGATAAGCTGATTGACCGCGCTAGGCGGACGCTAAATGGCGCCAAGCGGCTGGCGCTCCTTAAGGAAGCCGAGCGCATCATTGTGGGCGATATGCCTGTGGTGTGCCTAAACTACATAACTCTAGGTGTAGGCTATGACCAGTCGCTGCGGCATGTCGACATGAGTCCGATGGGGCTTATACGGTGTGAAGACATCGTCAGAGCTTCGAGCTAAGGAGGGCAAGGGTAGTGTGGAAGCCAAAGGGAAGTCGCCAGAGAACGGATACCGCGCCAGAGCAGCCCTCCCGCTTAGGTGGCGTTAGGCGCAACCACCGCCTTAGCGTCGGGCGCATTAAGCGTGGCTTAGTTGGCATTGCCGATGTCGCGGACAATCTCATCCAGCTCTCGCAAGCGATAGCTAACGTCGCCGACAATGAACGTGAAGTCGTTACTCGCGTGGAAGACGAAGTCACGGGGTATTCCGCGCTGATGCAAGAGATACTCTCAAACACAGAGAACTCCCTGCGCCTTTCGCAAAGCGCTATGTCGGCAGCGCAGCTTGGGCAGCAAGCCATGGAAAGTAGCGCGGCCGCCATGCGCTTGATCGAGCAGGCCGTGCAGGACGCCAAACAGGCAACACAGCTGTTGCGCACAAAAGTTAAGGATATAGAACACCTGTTGACGGTCACGCGGGATCACGCTAGGACGACACGCATGCTGTCGCTTAACGCCAGTATCGAAGCCGCAAGGTATGACGAAGGACATGGGTTTATGGCGGTGGCCGAGGGCATACGCGAGCTAGCGGACCGCAGTGTAGAATCCGTCAGCAGAATCAAAGACAGCACCGCCGGCATAACCGCGGCCATTCACGACGCAGAAACTGCGTTAGCGCACATCCTAAGTAAAGTGTCCAGCGGCACACAGGGGGCGATAGCGCTCGGCACGGTGTTTAATTCGGTTGTGGCTTCGGTGGGCGCCGTTAATGCTGCGTCCAAGGAGATTTTGGGTGCGGTGGCGGACCAAACCGTCCGCCTCGAAGAAATCGTGACCGCTAACCACAATCTAAGTCGCTCCTTTGACAAACTCTCGCAGATTGCCGATGTTTCCTCAGTCTACACAGAGGTTACCAAGAGCTCGCTGGGCGGCTTGACCGTGATCGCCGACGATTTGGCCCGCGCTGCGGGGACATTCCATGCCGCGCAAAGCGTGCCTGATTCAGGCAGGCGGCTGATCTTTAACCTACCGCAGGAGCCCGACACCTTTGATCCCCACCTTAACTCCCTGTACTACGGCGCACAGGTGCTCGCTAACGTGCATTTAGGTTTGCTTGGGACTGACAGCGGAGACCGGCTTGTACCCGGCCTCGCCAGCAAATGGCATTACGACGCCGAACAACAGGAGTGGCACTTTTTCTTGCGTCAAGGCGCACGCTTCTCGCACGGGCGAGAGGTTGCCGCTGTCGACGTCAAGTTTTCGCTCGAGCGCGTAGCTGACCCTAAGCTCAGTCCGCCGCGCGCGTATGTCCTTAGCGCAGTGGAAGGCTACGGAAGCTTCGTCGCAGGTCAGGCCGAGGAGATAAGCGGCATTCGGGTGATCGCGCCCCACCACTTGTCGGCTAAAATGCTTACCTTCTCGGGCGACTTTCTGCTTAATCTAGCGCAACACAGCTGCGCCATTATCGCCAAGGAGGAAGCTCTAGCCGGCCGCATTGTCGGCTGTGGCCCGTACAGGATTGCCAGCCGTAACAAAGATGGATGCGTACTCGAGGCCTTTGACCAATACTGCATGGGTGAGCCGTTCGTAAAGGAGATTGAGATTCGCTATGGCAGCAATTCCCTAGTCGAGCGCTTCCGGCGGCGGGAGCTAGACATGGTAGTCTACGAAAGCGTGGACCTGCCGAAGCTCCTGCAGGGTGATGACGGTGTCAAACTCCTTACGCAAAGCATGCTTGGCCTTGGATTTGCGGGGCTACGCATGACCTCTGACAACCCCCTGGTTAAGCACAAGGAAGCACGCCGAGCATTGGCCATGGCAGTTGACAAACACAGACTTGTGCAAGAGTTGTTTGCCGCTTTAGCCGAGGAAGCTCATTGTCCTGTCCCCCCCGTGCTGCTCACCGACCCTAGATTAAAGCCTGTCCCCTACGACCCTGCCCGCGCCAAACAAGTTTTGTCTAGGCTTGGGATTAAGCATCCACAGCTGTTGCTCTTGTCTCGCCAAGACCAGGCCGTGCCCATTTTTAACCGCGTGGAGGAATTTTTTGCCGAGTCCTTAAGGCAAATCGGCGTAGAAGTGGAGTATGTTAAGGTAGAGCACAAGGTCTATCTGCGCGCCGAGAATTTGAGCCGCGCCGATGCCTATGTGGGCCGCTGGGTGGCAGATAGCCCCAGTCCCGAAGAAATGCTGACCCCGCTGTTTGACAGCGCTTCCAGCATGAACCGCGTGCTGTACAAAAGCGCGGCAGTCGATGAAATGCTGGCGCGGGCACGCAAGCTCTTAAACCCCACTAAGCGCGAGGAGATATATCGGCGTGTGCAGCGCATGGTTATGGATGACATGCCGCTAATACCGCTGTATTACTTATTGGCCGGCGCTGCCTACCGCGACAGCGAGCTGACGAACGTCAACATTAGCCCCATGGGCCTAGTGCGCTGCGGGGACATAATGTTCAGGTGAAGCAAAAGGAAGCAA
>QLUB01000249.1 GCA_018725205.1 candidate division NPL-UPA2 bacterium | reverse complement strand
TACTCGTCAGAGCTGCGGTCGTCGTGGTCTTACCGTGGTCAATGTGACCGATTGTCCCTACGTTAACATGCGGCTTATTGCGTTCAAACTTCTTCTTACCCATGGTCTCTTCCCCCTCCTATGTAGGACAGCTTACGCTGATTTTACCAACGCCGCGCCTTAGAGTCAAACAAATTAAGCCCTCCGTCACAACGGAGGGCTTGCATAAACGTATGGAGCTGACGACCGGGATTGAACCGGTGACCTCGTCCTTACCAAGGACGTGCTCTACCGACTGAGCTACGTCAGCGTGGTAGCGGGGGCAGGATTTGAACCTACGGCCTCCGGGTTATGAGCCCGACGAGCTAACCAGACTGCTCCACCCCGCAATGTGATGTTGGACACTTAGGCATGATGCTTTAGACATGAGGGTTTAGGCTTCTACGGTCCATGCTCCGGCCCCTCTAAAAGCGGACAGCGTCCATCGGATGGAGCGGGTGATGGGGATCGAACCCACGCAACCAGCTTGGAAGGCTGGAGCTCTACCATTGAGCTACACCCGCCTCTGCAGACAAGTGGTGGAGAGGACTGGATTTGAACCAGTGTAGGCGTCTGCCGGCAGATTTACAGTCTGCTCCCTTTGGCCGCTCGGGCACCTCTCCATGCAACTGTTACATTATAATTGGCGGCGCACCTCACGTCAAGCAAACCCTACTGGGATTACCAGCCTACAGCTCTTTTGATCTTTGATTTTTGTTTTTTGATTACTCCCCAGCGGATAGCGGATAGCGGATAGCCACTAACACCTCACGCCTAACAGATCACAAACTACGCCATCCGCTCTAACAAATAGCGCTCTAATTTGCGCTTGACTCGCTGCAACGCGTTATCGATAGATTTTACATGCCGGTCGAGTTCCTCGGCAATCTCCTGATACGACTTGCCGTCTAGATAGTACCTAAGCACCCTGCACTCTAAGTCGCTCAAGAGTTCGCCCATACGACACTCTATGTCCCTAAACTCCTCTTGATGAATCACCAGTTCCTCTGGGTCCGTAATCTTCCCGCCGGAGAGGACATCTAACAGCGTCCGGTCGGATTCCTCGTCGTAGATAGGTTTGTTAAGCGACACATATGAGTTTAGGGGGATGTGCTTTTGCCGAGTTGCCGTTTTTATGGCGGTAATAATCTGGCGGGTGATGCATAACTCGGCAAACGCTCTAAACGATGACAACTTGTCCGGCTTGAAGTCACGAATGGCCTTATATAGTCCAATCATACCTTCCTGCGTAATGTCGTCACGATCTGCTCCTACGAGAAAGTACGACTTAGCCTTAGCTCGAACAAAAGCGCGGTACTTGTTAATTAAATGCTCAAGCGCATACGTGCTCCCTTGCTTCGCTCCTTCGACAATATCCTCTTCCGGCATCATTTCCAAGGATACAGCATCGCGTGCCGGGAAATCCACTAAGCATCGCCTCCAGACTGGGAGTCCATGAATTTCAGAAAATCCATATTAAATTGTACAAGCTCCATTATATACTTGCTTTATGTAGAGGTCAACCCAAGAAATATCTTGAAACGCTTTCCCCCGCTGACTATTGCGTCATTTACCTACTCTGTGCTGTCGCACTATCTCAAACAACACCACCCCGGCTGCCACTGAGGCGTTAAGTGACCCTATCGGCCCCATGGTGGGGATGGCCACTACCTCGTCACAGTTCTCCCTAAGTA
>QLUB01000248.1 GCA_018725205.1 candidate division NPL-UPA2 bacterium | reverse complement strand
GCACTTCGCGCGGCGAGTTCTTTCTTAACGCACACTCGGGCGTGCTGGAAGCTAGGTAGCAGGCGGGTTGACGCAAAGGTGTGCGCGTGCTACAATTCTTCTGCGATAAAGCAAACACGGGGGATTGGTCTAACGGTAGGACGACTGACTCTGGATCAGTTTGTGGAGGTTCAAATCCTTCATCCCCTGCCATTTCACACGGCGCGTTAGTCTAGTGGTCAGGACGCCGCCCTCTCAAGGCGGAATCACGGGTTCGAGTCCCGTACGCGCTACCATACGCGCCAAACGCGTGAAGCAAAAGGTGAAGCAAAAGGGACGGAGCCTTTTGCTTCACGTTTCGCATTGCTTCACGCTACGTGTCTTTCCTACACTTTTTTCACACTTGCCGTCGCAATGTGCGGCAAAGGGAAGATATACTAGAGGTACTCTAAGGAGGGAGCAATCACATGAGTGAGTACTACGAGTTTCAGTCGCCGCGTTACTCGCGCCGCCGCCCTTCGGTAGTGGCGTTAGTTGTAGTCAGTGTGCTGGCCGCTTTGTTTGGTGCCGTAATGGGAGCTTACATTGGTCCTACTTTCCTGTATGGAAAGCTTATACCATACCCGCCAAGCGCGCTAAGCCCTAATCTCACACAGCCTCGCCTGACGGGCGCAAATCCGTTGACCGAGCAGATTGCGGCGGGTGCGGTCGCTCAGGTAGCGCAGAGGGTTAGCCCTACAGTCGTGGGAGTGGTAAACCGTTCGCGCGTGCAGGGATTTTTTGGCATGCAACAACAGCAGAGCACCGGCAGTGGCATCATTTTTGATCCCGCCGGCCTCATTGTCACCAATCAGCATGTGGTAAGCCGCGCTGCCGAAATATCGGTAATCCTCTTTGATAACCTGCAAGTGCCCGCACAGCTTGTGGGCGAAGACGAGCGCACAGACCTTGCGGTACTCAAAATTGACGTGGCTAGTTTACCCGCCACCCACAGGCCGCTACCCGTAGCTGAGTTTGGCGATTCGGAGAAACTTGTTGTCGGGGAACTGGCAATTGCGATAGGTAACCCGCTCGGGATCGAGTTTCAGGGTACCGTTACTGCCGGGATTATTAGCGCGGTAGAGCGCACGCTGACCATGGACGACGTCACTTTTCGGGTCATCCAGACCGACGCTGCCATTAACTCCGGCAACTCCGGCGGTGCTTTGGCCAACTCGCGTGGGCAGATCATTGGCATCAACCAAGCCAAAATCGCCGCTGGCGGTGTCGAAGGCATGGGCTTCGCTATCCCCATCAATGTCGCTCGACCGATCATCAGAGAGCTTATCGAGCATGGGCGAGTCATCCGTCCCTGGATGGGCATTCGTGGCACGACCGTCACCCCAAGTTTGGCCGCTCAGTACGGGCTCACGGTCAATGCCGGCATCTTTATTGAAGTCGTGCCTAACAGCCCAGCCGCTCGGGCTGGGCTGCGCTTAGGCGACGTCATCGTCCGCTACAACGGCACAGAGATAACAGATTTCGAGCAGATGCGCGAACTCATTACTGCGACCGGTATCGGCGGCACGGCCGAGCTCGTCGTCCGCCGCGGCACCACCACCCTCACCGTGCGCGTCCGCCTCGAACCCGCCCCCTAAGGAACGCTGGGGACGTTGCGCCACGAAGGCACAGTAGTGTAGCAAGAGACTGCTACATGAACTAAGCCGTGCTACACAAGAGATGAGGGTAGGCCCCT
>QLUB01000247.1 GCA_018725205.1 candidate division NPL-UPA2 bacterium | reverse complement strand
ATGCCGCCTGCGACGCGGTGCAGGCTGCTGCTGAAGCTATCGAAAAAGCGGACGCATCCACAGACATGGCATCACTGCGCACCACACTTGATGCTGCCGTTGCCGAAGCAACACGCTGCCAACATAACCTAGACGTCTCGCAGGTACGCGCACAGTTTAAGCCGATTTCCGGTGAGGCGGCAAACCCGACCGACACGACAAAGCTCGGCATGAGCAATAAAGATTTGCGCGGCTATAGCCTCGTTCGTGCTATTCGCGCTGCCGCCACAGGCGACTGGAGCCAAGCAGAATTAGAGCGTGAAGCTAGCGACGAGATTGCGAAACGGTTAAACCGATCCCCACAAGGCTTTTTTGTCCCGATGGACGTGCAGGTTGAAAAGCGTAGCTTGACGAAGGGTGTTGCGACCGAAGGTGGGTTTACTGTTGCCACAGAGTTGCGGCCGGAAAGCTTCATCGACATGCTGCGCAACCGGATGGTCGTTCGACAAGCCGGCGCTACAGTCCTGGCCGACTTGGATGGGGATTTGGCGATCTCACGCCAAACAGGTGGCGCGACCGCGTTTTGGGTGGCCGAAGCTGCTGCTCCAGCCGGAAGCCGACAGGCGGTTGATCAGGTTGCGCTAAGTCCAAAAACGGTTGGTGCCTGGACGGATATCAGCCGCAAGCTGCTACTGCAATCCTCAATCGACGTTGACAATTTTGTTCGCAGTGATCTTGCCACTGTGCTTGCGCTGGCTATTGACCTTGCCGCACTGCACGGCACCGGCGTAGCAAATCAGCCGCGCGGAATCGCTACCACCACGGGAATTGGCGTGGTGATAGGCGGCCCAAACGGAGCAGTCCCTGCCTGGGCGCACATCGTTGGTCTGGAAACAGCAGCCGCGATCCTGAATGCTGATGTCGGCAGCTTGTCGTACATCACAAACGCACGCGTCCGTGGTCGGATGAAGACAACGCAAAAGGTGGCCACTACAGATTCCATGATGTTGTGGGAAACCAACGTCTCGCCACTGAACGGCTACCCTGCGCACGTGACTAGCCAAGTCCGCAGCGATCTCACTCGTGGCACCGGCACAGGGCTTTCAGCCATCTTCTTTGGCAACTGGTCGGATCTGCTCATTGGCCAGTGGGGCACGTTGGACATTCTGGTCGATCCGTACACCGGTGGCACAGCCGGCACAGTCAGAGTGATCGCGCTACAGGACGTAGACGTGGCAGTGCGTCAGCCGGCCAGTTTTGCAGTCATGCTTGACGCGATAACGACCTAGGAGGTAGTGGATATGTTTAACGCACACGATCCGTTTTCAACCGAAATTCTGCATCCGGTAGCGGCACGAACTGCTACCGGCAACAGTGCCAGCATCGACGTTAGGGACTACATTGGCAAAGGCAAAGTCATGCTTGACTGCGCCGCCGGCACAGGTACTACACCAACACTAGACATTGTGGTTCAGCACTCCGTGGATAACGTCGCGTTCATCCCTGTCCCCGGCGCGGTATTCGCGCAGGTGACAACCGTGGCGCGACAACAGCAAATCGGGCTTGATCTCGATGCAGCGCACCGGTTCGTGCGTATCGCGTTCACCATCGCCGGCGGCACTCCGAGCTTCACATTCTCCGTGCAGATGGTGGGGTGGCGGCAACTATGATCACGATCGTGATTGTCGATAGCACTATAGCCCGGGGGCGCGTAGTCACTCCCGGTGAAACGGTGGAGCTGAGCGAGCAGGAGGCCG
>QLUB01000246.1 GCA_018725205.1 candidate division NPL-UPA2 bacterium | reverse complement strand
GCCACGGTTTTTGAGCCTGTCGGCGCCTCGGCTGCCACGGCCAGCATCAGTGCTGCCGTCAAGCTCTCCTGCGCTTGTGGCCAGATGGGGTCTCCCTGATGAGGTCGTTGGTATGTTATGGTGTGAGCCGCGTCCCAGGCGGCCTGTCCGGCGGCGCTGACATCGCCGTTTTCCATTGCGTCGATAATGGGCTGCAACAGGTTCCATCGTAAACCGCAATGCGGGTCACGCAGATCGATTCTCACCACCCGATAGCCCTGTTGCTCCAAGTAAGTTTTACTCCGTGAATGGAGTTCGCCTTTGGGATCAGTTACCACCATGCTCTCCCCCGCCCTCCCGAGTGTCCAGATGGTGGGCATAATGATACGGCGGGATTTGCCGCTCCTAGTGGCGCCAATGACTAGGCAATGCGTGTCGGCTTTGTCTACCCAGGCATCAAACGCACCAAACAAGGGTTTCTTTTTTACGCCTACCACAAAGCCGCCGAGTTTCCCGGCGAGTCCCTCCAAGGTGCGGGAAACGTCCTTGGTATTTCTCCATTTGGCGGTACCGTACTGCCCACCACCGACACTTTTAATACTCTCAGGAGAATCGTTTTCGTCTGTCCTGCGCTTCCGAAACAACGTCCAGGCAATTCTAAGGGTGAGTATCCCCAGTGGCACCTGTAGCCACAACCATGGTTCCTGAACATGTCCCGAGACCAGCACGGTGTAGCCGTGCAAGGGATTTTGGGAGACCCTCTGCCTCACAACAGACCACGCTACGGCAAAGCCGAACTCTCCGGCGAGATAGAGCGTTTCCAACAGCAGGGGAATAACCAGCAGATTGAGGAACAGCAGCAAGGCCAGTACAAGCGTTTTTGTTTTCAACGACATTTCTCCTTTCCTGTGGTTAGTTTGACGGCCACTAAAAAAGGCGGCCCACAAATACTACTAAGTGGTACGCGCCTAGAATGGTCGCCAACAGAATAAGAGTTATCCCCAACTGCGCCGCGTGTTGTTTCGACCGTTCCCACCACGTCAGGCTTGGGATGTCGGCGAGGTATCCCGCCATGTTCACAACCTGCTGCAACAATCGCTCATCATTTTGTCGGACTGTGTCCCTGATTCCCGCGAGCAGGTGTATTTCCTTCCCCAAAAAGTCCGTGTAGGTGGTTTTGAAATCTAGCCTTTCTTTTTTCCCGTCTTCTAGGTTCTGGATGACGCGGTTGGTGACGGCCTTCCATTCGACATTTATTTCCTGCAACAAGGACTTGGTGTCGCCCTGTGCCTGTAGGAGCGTCTTAACCTCTCCTAGGATTTTCCGCATCTCCGCGTATTCTTTAGGCGGTGGTGCAGCGGAGATCATTTCCCGTAACAACGCTTGGACGTCTGACAGCTCCTTTTTTAGGTCTATATATTTTGTTTTGTCCGCGTCTGGTCGTCTCGCGAGTTCCGCTGCGCTGGTATTAGCATCTATCAAGCCTTTTCAACCTCCTTCTGGTTATCCACTTCCGTGTCGGCGTCGTCCTCTCGTCTAGGGCGGGTGCTGATGCTAAGCCAGGCTCCCTCACATTCTAGGCGCCTCCGTTCGCGGCTAAGCAGGTCTTCTGTTTGCAGGAAGACTCCGGCCGCAGCAGTCACTGCGGCGGTGCGCGCCCGCTCTGCCCGTCGATGCTGGGCGGCGGCTTTCAAAACCACTTGCGCCACTCGGTCACGCAGGTCATCAGCGGCGTTTTGTTTGGCACTCTCTATGTGATCGGGCTGACG
>QLUB01000245.1 GCA_018725205.1 candidate division NPL-UPA2 bacterium | reverse complement strand
AGTATGGCTGAAAACCTTTTTCCCTTTGGGACTGCCTTCGTCCGGCTGGTTTTTTTAAATAATTTCATGGGTGGAACTAGTCCAAATAACAACATTCGTTGGAGCAACATATGGTTTTCAGAGCTATCTTCTCGCAACATTGAGACCGCGACTGCTGCTGTCCCTGGCGTTATCACTCTAGCACGAGTGGATACTCACGCCGGAGTGACTGCGGCACATGCTGCGGCTTCTGCACCTACCGCGAGTAGGATTATCATACGCGATGCCGCAGGACGGGCGCAAGTTGTTGATGGCGCAGTGGCGGCGGATATAGCAACGCGGGGGCAGGTTGATGCCCATGCTGCGACCAACCCGCACAGATACGCCAGAAGTTTTATGCTGATGGGAGGCTAGGAAATGTCAGAAACATTAAGAGTACTGGGGCAAGCCGCTCCGGCGGCAACTACGGACGTAAACGTATACACCGTACCGGCAGCTAGGGCGACAGTGGTAAGCTCGCTAGTGGTCTGTAATCGAGGAACAGCAGCAGGGACTTTCCGCGTTGCTGTCCGTCCTGCAGGTGCTGTAATTGCATCACTGCATTATCTCTATTTCGGCACATCGTTGGCGGCTAGTAGCACTTTAACAGCTACTCTGGGATTGACGATGGCAGCTACCGACGTTGTCACTGTTCATGCATCAAGCGCAGATTTTAGCTTTAGCTTGTTCGGGGCAGAGGTAGTAGTCTAGGGAGGTAAGCCATGTATAACACCGGCCAACGCTATAACGCAAGCACACGCTATAACACGCCACCTGCGCCTGCGCCGTGGTTTACCAAACTCGCTCATGCACAACCTGTGCTTGTGGACGCCGGCTTGCGGCCGTTGGCTGTGCTTCACGCGGCACATGAGATTTTCATCAGTGAAACGTTGGTTGGCGAGGATAAGTTGACGTTCAAAACGCCATTCCCAGTGCCGGCAGAGCTTACCACAGGCGCACTGATAGAAATGGCAGGCCGCGTCTATCGCGTTACTATTACACGTAACAGTGAGACTACCGACGGCTTGCGCGTGCTTGACGTGGAAGCCTGGGCGCGGTGGTATGACCTGGCTAAGATGCCGGAATTGCCAGCGCGTGAGTGGATAGGCGCGACTGTCGGCGAAATCCTAACTTGGCTGCTGCCTGGCAGTCATTGGCATATCGGGCTTATCACCGTCCACCACCGGCGCAACTTACGCTGGGCGGGAGGGGCAAACCGGCTGGAATGTTTGCGTGAGGTTGAGCGTATTTTTACCGCTGAGCTTGCCTGGGACACGCGGGAACGGCGCGTATCCGTTATACCGGCAGGTGGCACGAATCGCGGACTGTTTTTCCTGCGCGGTAAAAATTTACGCAGTTTAGAAATGGAAAATAATTTCTCAGACACCGTGCACCGTCTGTATCCGCGTGGGCGCAAAGGCATAACTATCGCAGCGGCGAACGCCGGCGTGCCGTTCATTGAGGTAGCTAGTCCTCATGTCCCACCACCGTCAGGCGTTTTACTGGCTGAAGAATTCGGCGATCCTGTGGACTTGCTAGCGTATGCACAGGCGGTTTTTACGGCTATGCACACGCCAAAAATCAGCTATGCTTGCGGCATATTAGATGTTTCAACGCTGCCTGGCTCTGCCGAAGCGCCTGTCCAGCTTGGCGACGTAGTGAGCGTCTTTGACGAAGAGGCAGGCATTAGCATCCAGGCGCGAGTGGTGAAGCTGCGCTACAACGTGGCAACGCCGGAGACTAGTGAAGTCGAAATC
>QLUB01000244.1 GCA_018725205.1 candidate division NPL-UPA2 bacterium | reverse complement strand
TCTTCCGTGAAGCCGCGCTCTTTTAGATACTGGGTATTCTCTGGCCGCAGTGTTTTCGCCCAATCGGTAGCCTGCTTTCCCATGTCGGCTTGCCGCGCTTGCCACGCCTCATATTCCCGCGCCGCATCTTCGCCACGCTCCGGCCAGGTAAGCCTCGCACGGGCAGCAAGCTCCCGGCTTGCGGTGATCAGGTCAACGCCCCTGACGCGCATATACAAATCGATCACGCTTCCACGTGCGCCGCACCCGAAGCAGTAGTAACCGTTAACGTAAATGTGCAAGCTAGGGGTGTCCTCGTTGTGGAAAATACAGAGTGCGGCCCCGCTCCTAGACACGTCCAGGCCTAACTCCCGCGCCAGGTCAAGGCAATCTGTGGCTTGCTTAATGGATTCAAAGATGTTAGAATTACTCAATAGCAGAACTCCTTTCGCGCCCGGCCCGCCTAGCCGGGTCTTTGTTTTGCGCTCACCAAGTCCTGCCAATTTGTCCTTGCGCGACTAGGTTGGGCTTTGCCTGTAGCTTGGGAATTGCTGACCGGGTTCAATCCCGGACAACCACCGGTCGAAAGCCACCTTCGGAACCAGAATCCGCTTGCCGATGGAAAAAGCAGGGAACCTCTCGCTGCGAGCCATTGCGTATGCGGACGGCAACGACACATTCAGCAGGGAAGCGATCTCAGAGATTGAGTAAACCGCAGCATCCATAGGCGGCTTCCGCTTGTTCGGCATGTTCTTTCCCCTCCTCATGTTTTCAATTGAAGATTCCTGTATCTTAGTATATAATAGAAAAAAAGCAAGTTAGGAGGGCGCTAACATGACACACCTCGCCCCAGCGCAATGGCGCAAGCGGGTTGAAAGAAAAATAGGGACTGTCCTGGACGCGGTATGGGAAGAAGTCGTTGAGTGTGAAGACGATTTTATTAACACGGCCAACGATGAGGAAGAAGGCTCCCCAGGGGAAGGGTTGGCTTACCTTCTGGAGCGGATAGAGCTTGAAGGGAAAAAATACCTCCGTTATCAAGCTGCCGGGCCGCGCCTTCCGCAACAGCGCCTTCCAAAGCGGCGGGAATTGCCGCAAGCGGGTTGCCAGTCGCCGGATACCCAAACGACAGCACTTTCTAGAGTTATCGCCGCGCTGTTGAACCGGGCAGAAGATATTCAGTGGTTCCGCCAGTGCTTTTTACCTGCTGGCCTGCTGGCTCCTGGAGCGGTTCTGCCTTGGATAAAAAAGTTTGCCGAAGCAGAGAGTGTCAACCAAGAGGTTTCCGTCAAGTTCTCTACAGGCATCGGCTTCGGTCGCGCTTTCATAAGGGACGCATTCATCAAAGAGGCGAAGCTGGCGGCTGGGGATGACTGGCAGACACCCACCGGCGCACTTCGTTGGGCATTCTCATCGCGCTGGCACTACCTGGACTTCCTGACACCCGTCCCAGCGGATGAAGTCGGCCATCCGTGGCAATCAGAGAGTGTGCAAATTGGCACAGATGGCGTTTTATATAAGCTGAAGAAGCTCGCCAAGCGTTATCAGCACTTTTGGCCCGAAGCACACGCCGTTCATTTCATCCTGACAGGACTGCATCGCCCGATCAGGAAAGCCAGCGCAGAGTACACTAGTGGTGAGGATTTTTTCCCCCACATCTCACTACACCTCCACCCCTCTTTGTCAGGCGACGAAGTTCGCGCTCTCTATTTGACAACAAGGCAGCTAATGAAAGACTGGCCCGGTGTTAGCAGTGCCAAGGGGTTAACAGAGAAACATTTGGCCCTCGCCGTCTTTTCCGCAGA
>QLUB01000243.1 GCA_018725205.1 candidate division NPL-UPA2 bacterium | reverse complement strand
GATCGCCTCGGGAGAACACCCCGATATGTCGCGGGTTAGGGACGAGGCGATGCTCCATTCGCAGGTGTCTTGTACGGCAATCGCAGCCGTGTTTGGGGTGTTATGCGGATCGGTGTAGACAATGTTGGGCAGCACGGCTGCGCCCTGACGCGAACCCGGGGAGGGAGTGACTATGTCCAATCAAGCAGCCCCAGTGGTTATCAGGTTCTTCGCAGGTGTCGATGCCTCGAGCATCAACACACTCCTCACCATCATCGACCAGAAACTCGCGGCGGGGGTCGGGCAGTTCACCCTGCTCATCTCCTCTCCGGGAGGGACCGTCTTCCATGGGCTAACAGCGTACAACTACCTGAAAGGCATCCCGGCCGAAGTGGTTACCCACAACTTCGGAAGCGTCGACTCCATAGGGGTCGTCATGTATTGCGCAGGGGCTCGCCGGCTTTCGGTGCCGCATGCTCGCTTCCTCCTGCATGGGGTAAGCGCAGGTTTCGGCCAGAACGAGAGACTCGAGGAGAAGCAACTGGAGGAACGTCTCAAGGGCCTGCAGATTGACATGCTGAACATCGCGCGCGTCATCGCTGCCAACACAGGGAAGTCGGAGCAGGAGGTCAACGACGCCATGGTCCAGCGGAGCACGCTCAGCCCCGCCGAAGCTAAGGCTTGGGGCCTCGTGCACGACATCGCGTCCGACCTCTTTCCGCCTGGAGCAGAGGTCATCGCAATCCAGCAGCAGTGACGCCGGCCACATCGCCGTGCGCCTCAGAAATTCCGTGCTGCCCACCAACTCGCTGCAGCTGACCCGGCTGGCGTGCGGAAAGTTGGAGCCTGTGTTGCCAGTCAAGTTGCCGTACAGTGATTCTTGAAAAGCCCGAGCCGCCGGGCAGCTGAGCTCGAGGCTGTTAGGCCGCTTGGGGGGGGTTCAATGAAAAAACTCTGGCTGACCTACGCCTGGAAAGACAATGAAGACAAGGATGTGGATTTCATAATCCAGGAACTCGACAAGACCGATATTGAAGTCCGATTCGACCGCCGCCAGATAGTTCCCGGAAGACGGCTCTGGCCGCAAATCGGTGGATTCATCACAGATCCGAGAGAATGCGATGCATGGGGCGTTCTCTTGACAGCCAACAGTTTGAAGAGCGAAGCGTGCATAGAAGAGCTTTGCTACGCACTGGATAGAGCCATGGGCGCGAAAGGAGAAACCTTCCCCGTTTTTGCGCTTTTGCACCATATCGCGCCTAGAGAGATGCCTCCGGCGCTAAAGATTAGACTTGGCATATCGCTCGAAGACCAAGACTGGGTTGAGCGCGTTGTTGCCGCTGTTAAAGGCGTGTCCCCTGGTTTTGTGCCTACGGGGATTCCTGATTTTGTTCTCACCGAACACAAAACAGGGGATGGGTATTGTCTTGAGATAAGGCCGCGCTTCGAGAGAATCGCGCCGTTTGCCGTAGCCGTGGACTATGATGAGAAAGTCTCAGGAAATGTGACGCGCTGCGCCCTAGGGCCCGCAAACACGATCCCAACAGGCCACGTAGCATACAGTTGGATCGATTCTGAAACGACGCTCACAGACGGAACTCACGCTTGGGTCTGGGGGGCTGATAATGAGGCCAATTCCAGCTTCAGCTACTATCTTTTCTACAAGAAACGTCCCAAGCGAATTTGGTTCGGTCATCAACAGAATCTTAGGATGCTGACCACTTAAGGGCCGTTGTGGGCAATACTGTGGCTAAGAAGCGGCCTAACCCCCGCTGGAGCCCGCCCACCCTTGCGCTTTATTGTAAC
>QLUB01000242.1 GCA_018725205.1 candidate division NPL-UPA2 bacterium | reverse complement strand
TATGGTGGGAGCAACAGGGCTCGAACCTGTGGCCTCTACCGTGTCAAGGTAGCGAGAGACTCCTGCCGCTTTCCGAGTATAAACGGCAATGGGTTAAGACGGTAGTTATCGTGCCGGGCCGGGGATAGTCTTTCGCCCCTTGTCACTGCCGAAAAAGCACGCTCTCTTGATTGAACCTGTGAGTCGCCCAACGCAGCGCCAGTGCTGCTGCAAGAGCGCACATCAAGAAAGTGACTAGCATGTTCACAGGTGTGAACATTCCCATAAGCAGCTCTCTGTTCAGTAATAGATTGTTAATCACTGGGACAAAGAACATATAGAAAGGAACTCTGCCATGAGGGAAGTTCTGTATCAGCATCCAAAGCAGTATCGGTGCCAGCGCGAACGAGGCCTGTAAGGCTTGCGCCTCACGGACGGACTTTGCTGGCAGGCTGAGTGAAATTTGTACAGCTGCCAAAAAGGCGGCCAGCAGAATAGCGCCTGCGAGAACCCCAAGGAGATTAGGTAGGGGCAGTATTAAGGCAGCAGTTGTTGGCTCGTCTGCTAACTGTAATTGCGCCGCAAGGCCAAGCAAAAAAGCGGCCAGGCAAAGCCATTGCGATAGAACCGAAGCCAATACCACCGTCAGATACTTCCCCACTACTAGCGACAGCCTAGAAATCGGTGCCGTAAGCAGTAGCTCGAGTGTCCCATGCTCCTTCTCGCCTACCGTTTGATCTGCTGCGACGTGGATGTTGCTCCCCCCCCACATCCCCCCCACATCACCAGAAACAGCGGTATTATCCCAGCTAGATGGGACATAGTGCCAGCGACACCAACCGGGTAAATCTGAATTTTCACTGGCTTCAGTAGTGTCGGGTCAACTCCCCTCTCTCTAAGTCTCGCGACGACAATGTCCTCGGCGTAGCGGTCGAGAGTCGATACTAGGTGTTGGCGCAGCGCGTCACTGCCCTGCTCATCATTGTTGTACCGTACACTCAGAGAGGAAGCGCCTTGTTCCCTAATAATATCTTCAAACCTAGGCGGGATCGTCAGGCTGAACTGCGCCAAGCGGGATGAAAGTGCGTCCTCAGCGCTTTCGACCGCGATTACCTCAAATGCTTCCTGCTTGAGAAAGGTTACCAGTGAAGGCCCTTCCGCCGCTCCTTCTACCGCGATGGCTATGCGTACATCAGAGGCGACGGTATCGATGGCGCGGGGTGCAATCTCCATAGTGGCTGTAAATAACACCAGTAGAACGGTTAAGGGAGGAAGGGCCAAGGTATAAAACATGTACCGCCGGTCGCGGAGGTTATCCAGCACTTCTTTCCGGAAAACTACCCAGACATCCCTAAGTTTCATGCCTTGGCACCTACCAATCGCAGGAACGTATCCTCGAAGCGGGCCGAGTAATTCCCTTTCAGCGCCTCGACGCTGCCCTGGGCTATCAGCCCCCCATGGTGAATGATGGCGACTTGGTTGCAGAGCTTCTCCACCTCACCCATGTTATGGCTAGAGAAAATGATGGTCTTGCCCGCTTGCTTTTCGCGTATCATAAAGTCGGTCACCGCGTTGGCCGATGAGACGTCAAGTCCATTGCAGGGTTCATCCAAAAGCAAAGCTAGCGGGTCATGCACGAAGGTTCGAGCTAAGCAAACTTTCTGTTTCATGCCCTTCGAAAAAGTTCCGACCGGGCGATCCCCAACATTATCTAGTTGCAGCATGGCAAAGATCTCTGTCGTGCGTCGCCGTATGGTGTTGCGGTCAATGCCCCAGAGCTGGCCAAAATACTCCACGTTTTCCTTAGCAGATAGCCGATTATACAG
>QLUB01000241.1 GCA_018725205.1 candidate division NPL-UPA2 bacterium | reverse complement strand
CGTATCTGGCAATGCGTAGATATCCATCCCAGCACGCACGAGATCGCTAGCGGCCTTAAAATGATCTTGGTGTCCATGGCTAACAAAGCAGCCCGCCACCTCGTGCAACCTAAACTTTAGCACCTGCCTTATTTTTGCCAGCGGGATACCGCACTCGATCAAAAGTTTAGTTTGCCCGTCGCTGACTGTATACAAATTGCCACTACTCCCGCTGGCGTGGGACTCAAATTTAAGCATTCCTTTTTCTCCTCGCGACCTTGTACTCGTTATATCTCTGACGGTAGCGATAGCTATCTCCGAAGATATTCCATGCCGCTTTTACGACATTTGGCTCGTATGGCCTTATTTTTTCCAAGTCCTCCACTGCGGTCGCTGATATAGAGCATCCACAGCAGCCAGTGCGCTTCAAGCCGTATACCTCGTAAGCGTCCGAGTATCGGATGCCATGATAGTCCTTGTACCACTGCTTGTCTGCGTCCGACACATAATACAGTGGCCGCAACCTGTACTGCCCATTTGCCGTCTTGGAAAAACACATCGCCGTGTTGTCTTGGCGCGGAACTGACCTCATGCCACCCTCGGCTCTGCGCTCGCCTGTAATCACCATCTCAAACCCTTTTTGAGCCTTTAGTGCCACACTTTTTTTACAATAGTCACAACACTTGGCGCTTACCCTGAAAGGTATCGGATTTTCTTTGACAAAATCAAGCATGTGCTTCGATGAGTTTATGACAAGCTGAATATCTGGTCTGGGTTCACCAGAGGAATTACACCCGCACAAAAAATTAATTACTGATTCACATTTTGGATAACGTGCTTTAAGCTCTGCCCGTTTTGCTTGTTTGTCCTCCGCGGCTGCATATTCCTCAGCAATAGACAGCGGTATGGCTTTTTTCTGCACGTTTTCCAAGCCGTCTGACATAATCTTCGACACGAACGGGATGCCATGTTCTCGCGCTGACTGAATTATATTTTTCTTTGGCTTGTGAGTAGTAATGGTGACGCCATATAGTTCTGCCACTTCTCTAACGTGTTTTTTTGTAGCTTCCATCTCCAGACCGGTGTCAAAAAAGCAGTATTCAACGGGCGGAAGGGCAAAAAACTTTCTTACAGTCTCAATCAAGTGCAGCATGATATCGCTGTCACTACCACCGCTGTAAGAGCACATTGCTTTGGGGTACTCAATGAGCCTTCTTGCAATTATGCTTTTAATGGCCTCGAACTTGTTCGGCGCGGCAAAATCTACGTACGATGGACGGTCCGTGTATACTCTACTTTTGTGTACGTTTTTCAAATTTTCGCCTCCTCTGCCGGGATACAATGCCTCCCGGCCCGGCCACAGTTTAGGTAGGTGTCAAGCAAGCTGCTCAAGTCCTAGAAACTCGGCTCTCCAGGCCCTTCGCCGGCGACTAGTTTGGCCAGCTTCGGCTCATTCGGCGACGTGTCGATGGTAATCGCATTGGCATGTTCGTCTATTTCCGTTTGCGCCTCGAAGCCCGCAAGTTGCGCCTCCCGCGCCCGCATGAAATGGTAATCCTCATCGATTTTCCGCGGATCACGCGGGATATGCTTTGCGCTGTACACTTCGCGTTTGACGGTTTTCAAGCACATTTCCTCGAGCCAGCCGGCAGACTCGACTTCAACTTGTTTCCCGCCCTCCCATTTTTTGACCTTCCCGCCCCAAAACTCCGCTGAGGCGTAAGCGGGCCGCCGCTTCATAATGTCCCGCAGCGGCATAATAATCAGCTTGTTTTTCACTGGGTCGGCGTACTCGATATAGCCGAAACCTCCGACAATATCCCCTCG
>QLUB01000240.1 GCA_018725205.1 candidate division NPL-UPA2 bacterium | reverse complement strand
AAAACTGTGAAAAGGGCAGCTAGGAGGGCGCTTTATGTTTGACACATCGGCAGAACTCTCAGCGCAAATTCGCCTAATTCGTTTTGATGAGCAGCCGGTCGTACAGGCCCCCATGAGTGCGCTCGAACCAGTCCTGTACGAAAGGTTTTGTACGGCACGCACACGTGACGAAGGCCCGAGCTTTCTGCAGAAGCTCGGGCTTGTCGCCTTAGACGACGAGGGTGTCTTTCATCCCTCGGTGGCAGGCATCCTCATGACCTGCCGCGAGCCGCGCGAGTGGATGCCGAACGCCTACGTGCAGGCAGTAGCGTACCACGGCACGTCCCCAGTCGATAAGAGCAGCACTTTTCCTTACCAGTTAGATGCCCGCGATATATCGGGCCCTTTAGACGAGTAAGTTCGCGAAGCCTGCCGCTTTGTTGCCATAAACATGAAAGTAGCCCGCAATTAAGGACATGGGCCGCAAGGACATCCCCAGTTCGACTTAACAGCAGTGTTCGCGGCTATGGTTAACGCCGTAGCGCATCACGACTATGCCATTTACGGCTCAAAGATCAGGCTTAAGCTGTTTGCCGATCGCCTCGAAATTTACTCGCCCGGTAGCATCCCGAACACCATGACCGTAGATAGCCTCATATATCGGCAGGCAGCCCGGAACGAAACCCTGACACGACTTGTCGCGGGGAAACCGCCGGTCTCGCTCCATGTCGCGGCATATGAGCAGGGGGTTAAAGCCACTCTAACCCCGCGTGGAGCGAGCTGCTACCCCATCAACCCCGAGGCTACTGTCGTGTGCCATGACGGCATACTCTACCAAGTAGAGAAGCGTTTTGCCGATTATGCCAAAGCGCTTCACCAGTGCTTCGGCAAGCTAGGCGAGGTGGTGATCCCGCTAGCGTTTGTGCCGCAATTCTTAACGACCGTTGCTGGTGCCGTAGAAAACATAGGCGTCGTTCAGTTAGACGAATCAATGCTCACACATTTCTACCGGGAGCAGCTCGAGACGCAGGTGTATTTAGATCAGCACAAAAATGGCGTCGCTGTCACCCTCAAGTTCAGGTACGGCGAACACGCCTTCGATCCTTTCGCCGTCAGACCTGAGCCCTCGCCCGTTGTAGACGGCAAAGCCCTGTTGCGTTCTGCGCGCGATGAAGCTAGCGTGCTCGCCTTGCTTAAGCGATACGGTTTCAAGCAGCAGCGCGGTGTAGCTGTGTTAGACGACGAAGAAGCCGCCTTAGAGTTTTTTCTCAGGGGTGTACCCGAACTAGCGCAGTCGGCAGATGTCTTCTATAACAACGACTTTAAGCCCTTGCTCAGATATCCTGGTCGGGTGAGCGCAGGCGTTAAACTCAATATGGCGAGTGGGTTGCTAGAAATGACCGTAGATTACGGCAACATGCAGCCCAAAGAATTTGTCGAACTCATGTCCGCCTATCGGCTAAAAAAACGCTACCATCGGCTAAAAGATGGCTCTTTCATGACGCTAGAGTCACCCGAATTTGCAGGTGTTGCTGGCTTGCTAGATAACTTGGGCATCAGTGCGACCGAGCTAACTAACCAGAAAATAGAGCTCCCAAAATACCGCGTCATGTATATCGACAGCCTCAGCCGCGATACAACCGGGTTGCTCATGGAGCGCAGCAGCGCCTTCAAAAAAATGGTGCAGGATTTGCAGGAACCACAAGATCTTGAAGTAACGGTGCCAGAGAGTTTGCAGCATATTCTGCGAGACTACCAGGTAACAGGGTTCCGCTGGCTAAAGACTATGGCTAGCTATGGGCTCGGCGGGGTCTTAGCAGATGACATGGGACAGGCA
>QLUB01000024.1 GCA_018725205.1 candidate division NPL-UPA2 bacterium | reverse complement strand
CATGGCACATAGCACTTGGCACATGGCACATAGCACTTGGCACTTTGGAAAGCGGATAGCGGATAGGGGATAGCGGAAAGCGGCTCACGCTTACCCCTCTATCAACTCCACGTTAGCGCGGGGGATGATGACGATTTCGCCGTTAGCTAACTTGGCAGTGAGGATACGCACTTTCGCGCCAGTTTCGATAACATGTAGCTCTGGGGGCAGGGAATGCACTGTGGCTAGCTTGCCAAAGTAGGGCTCGCGAATAATGCGAATGGGGGTGCCAGCTGCCATACCGCTGGTCATATCTCGCTCGCCGCATTGCCGCATGTCTTCGCTGGTAACAACAATCTCTGGCCGCATGACACCGGCACGAATCTGTGTCGCGCCGTTGATTGAAGCCACTTTCCCATTCAGGGCAGTAAGCAAGGCAAAAGTCTTGTCTGCCATGTTAATCTGGCCAAAGCCTTCTGTCAGGATGACGGTAATGGGAATGTCCTCTGCGCCGGTGATGGCGACGCCGATGTCGTGGCCGAGGTACTCGATGAGGTCCTTGTCAATAATCCCGCCTGCTACTAAGCCCGCCGCGCCAACTTGGGCAGCTTTCTTTAAGGCATCGGCAGTGACCAGTGAGCCCCCCACAACTATCTTGCCTTTGTGCTCAGGCTTAATCTTGTCGCCGCTTAGGATGTCGGCATTAGTCCTAGCCACTACTTCCAGAACGCCCTGCGTCTCGCCGCCCACCCCAAAAATTCCTTGAATTAAGGCGGCTGGCGTTTCAATCACTACGCCTTCGCGCGGAATAATTTCGTTCACGGTGCCGTGGATGTATGCGGGGATAGACACCGGCACGGCAGGGCGACGCAATGTGATGACGCCGGTGACGCCGGAGACATTATCCACCGTACCATCAATGGGCGAATGCACGGGGGTCTTAAACAAACCAAAGAAAGAAACCTTCTCGGCAATGACTTCGCCCTTTCTAACGGGGTCGCCCTTCTTCTTCTTCATGACCTCCAGCACTTCTTCGCCTTCAAGGCCCAGCTGATTGGCAACGTTGATTGTTTCGGGGTCGCCGGGAATCTGCGTGCGCGCCACTACGTCGTGCGGCCTAACCACGTCGCCTACTTTGACCATTACTTCTCCCGGTATGGGAAGGCGGCGGCGCTTACGCACGATAACGGACTCTGTTACCAACAACCCGGGGGTGTATGCATTAGCCATTAGCCATTTCCTCCTTTAACCGAGATACTTCCCGAGAATGTCCATAGGATATGCGTCAAGCGCTTTGTACCACTCCACCAACTTGCGAATGCGCTTTGACTTGTCGGCAGGCAGTCCGAGCGGCCCACGTCCGCGCGCGTCGATGATTACGCCGACCACGCCGCCGTGCACCTTAGCATGCACTTCATGCCCCTTACCCCGACCGAGGTCAAAGCCACGCGCAGGCCTGGCTACGGCTTCTGCCGTCTCATCTTCGGCCAATGGAATTAAGTGCATAGAGCCGTACGTGGCTTTATGCTCAATTACCTGGCCTTGCGAAGTGGTAATCTTTACGTAGACGCAGTCGTCACCCTCTTTGGCTGTTCCCACGGGGGCAATAGCAGTGCCTAGGCGAATTAGGCAGTCGCGGTCAAAAACTTGCTGCGCCGCTTCGGGGTTGACGCTCGAGAGCACCCCTAACTGCGGCATCATAAAGATGGAGTCGACCGCTAGCTGAGTGAAGCCTTCGGGTACGAAGCTGTCAAGCATCATCAGGGCACTTTGCGCGCGACGGGGCGCATGCGACAACACGCCGCCCGAACCAACAATCATGCCCAGCTTCATTAAGTCGACTAAGGAAGCACCGGTCGCCGTCTGCTCAAACGCTTCGGCAATGTCTCGCTGCGTCTGAATGCCACGCAGGCCCACTGCCAAAGACTTATGATGCTCAAAAGCCAAACGCAAAGCTTCGCGCGCAATCGCTTGCTCAATAATTAGTTCCTGCATGGTCTGGGGGATAGTAGTGGGGCGGATCATCTTGTTGCGGATACGGTTACGCAAATCTGCCGCGTCAATGTCAAAGGGCACCCAGCGCATGATGTTCTCAATCCCTGATTCCAACATGACGTTGCAGATGCTGTAGCTCATACCGAGGTTAGCGGAAACCGTGCGGTTAAAAGTATCGGCGAAAACCGAAAACACGTCAGTCGTAGCCCCGCCAATATCTACGCCGATTACAGTCATCTTCTTTTGGCTGGCCACGGTCTCGATCATCTTCCCCACCGCTCCGGGAGTGGGCATAATGGGGACATCCGTCCAACTCATCAGTTTGTTGTAGCCTGGCGCTTGAGCCATAACATGCTCCATAAACAGATTGTGGATCTCTTCACGCGCGGGACCTAGCACTTCTCTTTCCAGCACCGGGCGCAGGTTGTCTACCATGCGCAGGTCAGTCTTCTCCCCAAGCGTAGCCTGGATGTGCTTGCGGGCTTCCTTGTTCCCGGCGTAAATAATGGGGAGATTAAAGCCGATGCCGAGGCGGGGGCGGGGCTCGGCCGCCGCGATAAGCTCGGCGAGTTCCACTACATGAGTAACAGTCCCGCCGTCAATGCCGCCGGACATAAGAATCATGTCGGGGCGCAGCTGGCGAATGCGCTGGATCTTCTGATAGGGAAGTCGCCCGTCGTTAATGGCGATGACATCCATAACGATGGCACCTGCGCCAAGCGCGGCACGCTGGGCGCTTTCGGCGGTCATTTGCTTAACTACGCCGGCCACCATCATCTGCAAACCACCGCCGGCGCTGCTTGTGGAGAGGTATAAATCTACTCCCACCTTGCTGTCGCGCTGCGGCGTGATGATACCGGACTCGTCCTGGAATGTGCGCCCCATGAGCTCCTCAATTTCGTGGATGGCGTTGCGCGCCCCCATGGTAACGTCTTCAAAAGGAGCTTCAACAGTGGTCGGGGCCTCGCCACGACAAACTAGGCGGTACACCCCGTCCACCAGTTCAATGAGAATAGCCTTGGTAGTGGTACTGCCACAGTCTGTAGCGAGAATCGACCGTAGTTTAGGGTTTTGCTCCATAATGCCCCTGATCCTCCTTCGTATTGGGAACTTGCGGTGGAACACTCACAACAATTAAGCGTTATATCACATAGCCAGAAGAAATCCCGCTGTTAGGACTTTTTGCGCTTTTGTTCCTCCCGCTCTTCCAACAGGACCATTAACCGCTCGACGTTTTCGCGGTCGGCCATTACTTGGCTAAATTCCTCGAGTAGCTTCTCGTTCATGAGTAAGCCCGCCATCGGAGCAAAAGAAAGCAAAGCCTGACTGCCCACAAAAGACAAGGGCTTGCTCATCTGCAGGAAGAAAATAGCAGGGGTGATCATGTCGAACCGTTCGATTTTCTCAGCTACCTTTAGGAGCAATTCGTCGCGGCGCTCCGGGGTCAAATCGGCTACACCCAAAACCATGGTCTTAACCTCGCTTTCGCCCTAGTTGGCCTATGTGATAAATCTGCCTATAACGGCTAGCACTTCCTCGGGTTTTTTGTCGCCAAAATACAGGAAATGGCCCAGCTTGCTCTGTCTACCTATGCCGTAAACAAGAAATACGCCGTCAACATGCTTACGCATACCCGTGTACTGCGGCCACGCCCGTGTAGTCCTGTGAAACAGCGACTTTACGTCCACCCCCGCCGTGGTGAGGCGATAGTGTGAGGGGAAAATGTAAGAGCTGTAGGCGGCAGTTAAGACACCAACCGCCAGCACTACCCATATTATCTCCCGATACAGTATATATAGCAACGCGAGAAACAGAAGGCAGCTTACCACGAAGATAGCGCCTTTCTTGGGCTCCTCGCGGAAGGGCGTGGCTGTCCACCTAAGCAGCTCGACTTCCTGCGCACTACCCGACGTGCTACGCGGGCTAGGCTTTTCTTTGCTGCTCCTTTTGTTGGCCTGCTTTTTCATGTGTACACCCCCTGTCTAGACGCGCCAATCGCGTAATAGCTCTAAAACTTTCTTCACCGGCAGTGCCTGCACTACACGACCCCTTAGCCCCACGACCGTGTCGGCCGCAAACAGTGAGTTCACCACCGCTTCCTCAATGCTCTCTACAGTTGCCTGGAACAGCGTTGTCATTAGGGGGCTGCCTTCGTTGAGCCGAATACGCGAAACCTCGGTCCTGTCCTCAAAGTGAAGCGTCTTGTTAGCGGTGGAAAAGGCAAAGACATAATCCCCGCTCCCGTGTGAGACTACACTGCCTACGCGGGCAAGGCCAAGCCCGCCGCGCCGTGCCAATCGCAATAGCTGCCGCGCGTCAAGCGGCGCATTCGTGGCCAAGACGATAATGACCGAACCGTCCGGGCTGGCACTGCCTGCCCGAGTAGCCAGTTGCCTGCCTATCGGCCGCCCTAAAATTGTCAGGTGTTCTTTGCGACCGAAGTTCGTAAGGACCAGGCACCCTAGAGTGTAGTCGCCGACAAGGCGTGACGAGGTGCCTATTCCACCTTTATAGCCAAAGCACACCATGCCCTTACCTGCGCCTACGTCCCCCTCAGGTACATAGCCGCCGCGGGCGTCGGCTATAGCCTCTGCCACATGAGTCGGCTTAACGTGCCGCCCGCGAATGTCGTTTAGGTGGCCGTCATTACATTCGCCTACCACGGCGTTAACTGTGCCGGTGGTTGTGCCTATCTCAGGGTTATGCTTTAAGCTGTATTCTATGAGCCCTTCGATGGCAGCCGGGACACTAAGCGTGTTGGTTACGGCGATAGGCGTCTCCAGCACGCCTAGTTCCTCAATTTGTGTGACTCCCGCCGCCTTGCCAAAACCGTTAATAACGTATACGGCGGCTTCTACCTTTAGGCGAAAGATGTTGTCGGCATGCGGGAGGATGACTGTTACCCCCGTGCGCACATCTTCCCCCTGCACTACGTCCACATGCCCCACCAGAACCTCCGGCACGTCTGTAATGGCATTACGCTCTCCTGTCGGCAGTGTCCCAAAAACGAGCCCAAGCTCGCGCGGGCGCGGTTTAGGATAGCTGTTCATAGTTCCTACACGCCAACACAAAGGCGTCAAACAAGACGTCGAAATTAGGCGTGCTGTCCCACATGCACTCCGGATGCCACTGCACACCGATGGCAAACTTGTGCTCGGTGGACTCGATGGCCTCAATCACGCCGTCCGGCGCTACAGCCGACACGCAGAAACCCAGAGCGACACGGCCTACCGCTTGGTGGTGAAAGCTGTTTACCCTCGTAGTCTCCGCCCCAAGGATGCGTGACAGCAGTGTGCCGGCGGCAAGGTCGATGGAGTGGGTCACGTAACTGCGCGGGGCGGACTGCTGATGTTTAAGTACGCGCCGTACCGTAGTAGGCAGATGCTGAATGACCGAACCGCCGGCAGCAATATTAAGCATCTGCTCGCCCCGGCAGATGCCAAACACTGGCATATCACGCTTAAGCGCCATGGCAATTATCGGTATCTCATAGGCGTCCATACATGGATTAACATTGCCCAAGCCTTCTTCCGGCTCCTCCCCAAAAAATACGGGGTCCGCGTCAGGTCCACCTGCCACCAGCAGACCGTGCACAAGGTCTAGATGCGTACCTATGTCTGCCTCGCCCGCAAGGCAAGGAAGCAGAATTGGTAGACCTCCCGCCTGCTTGACAGCGTTAATATAGGTGTCGTTTTGGCGGTGGCGCTGCTCTGGCCAGTCATGAAAACAGGTAATGCCAATAATTGGCTTCACGCTTTTTCCCCCCAGTGTGGCGCTAAATCGGCAAAGAGCGCCGGCATGCCCCCCGTATGCCAGAACAGAACGCGAGAGTGGGCGGGTATAGTGCCGCGCCGCACTAAGTCGATGAGGCCCGCTGCGGCCTTAGCCGTGTACACAGGGTCGAGAATGATTCCCTCGCGCCGTGCAAAAAGCTCTAGTGCACTCGTGGAAGCTTCCGTGGGCAGGCCATAGCCTCGACCCACGTACTCATCGTAGACGATGACGTCATCCTCTTCTACGCGTGTCTGCGCACCTGCATGGGTGAGCGTGTCCCGACACAGCTCCAAAACCTCGCGCGCTAATCTTAACTGCGGCCTGCTGACGCTTATGCCAATCACACGCGTTGGCAAGCCAAAAGACTTAACCCCGGCCAGCAAACCGGCCTGTGTGCCGGCTGAACCCGAGGCATGCACAATATAGTCAAAATTTTGGCCACAGGATTGGGTGAGCAACTCCTCGATAGCCATGACATACGCTACCGCGCCCACAGGGCTAGACCCTCCTAGTGGTACAAGGTACGGCCTGGCACCGCGTGCGGTAAGTTCGTCGTTAAGCCCCTGCATTCTCGCTGGGGCTAGACTAGCGTCGTCGCTCCCTAGAAAATGCACTTTGGCACCCAGCAGCTCATCTAGCAGTAAGTTGCCTTGTTTCACGGTTAAAGCCGTGCCGTTTAACACGAGGTGACAGGCCAGCCCCACCTTTGCTGCGGCGGCAGCGGTCATGCGGCAGTGGTTACTCTGCGGTGCGCCGGTGGTAATCAAAGTGTCCGCACCCAGTTCTACCGCTTCACCTACCAAATACTCTAGTTTCCGGGCCTTGTTGCCCCCCAGCGCGAGACCCGTGTTATCGTCTCGCTTAACAAACAAAGTGATATCAAGCTCTTTGCAGAGGCGCGGAGCTTCCTCAAGCGCTGTAGGCAGCATGGCAAGCTTAACGCGCGGTAACGTTTTCATAGGAATCCCTCCCCCCGTTAAGTTCTGCTGCCATAGTCCTTTTCCTTCCACACACACAAAAAAAGGGCCTGTTTTACTTAGGCTCCTTAGTTAGAAAGATATAAGTCCCAAAGAAATCTCCAGCGCAGCGTTTACTCTGTCCATCACATCTTTTTCTAGATGGGCGATTTTGTGGGTGAGACGCTGCTTGTCGATGGTCCGTCTTGCTCAAGCAGAATAACCGAATTGCGTTCCAGCCCGGTCTCTTGCGGGGTTATCTCTACGTGGGTGGGTAAGCGCGCCTTCTCAATCTGCGAAGTTATGGCTGCGACAATAACCGTGGGGCTGTATTTGTTGCCGACATCGTTCTGTACAACCAGTACCGGGCGAACTCCACCTTGCTCCGAGCCCACCACCGGGCTTAAGTCCGCATAGTAAATATCGCCGCGCCTGATGTTCAACCTAGCTCACTCCACCCGCTGCTCTCGTTTTCTCTAAGGCTTCGTTATCTAACTCCAGATTCTCACGTGCGAGGGCTAGGTTTATTTCCGCCATGTCCATGTATCCGTGTTTCAGGGCTTCGTAGAGGTGCCGTTTTTGTTTAGCTTGCAGGTAGGAACGCATCGCATCCTGCACGAACTGGCTGCGATTCCCACTGGTTTCACGCACCAGCTTGTCAAGCTCTGCCAACAGATGCTCCGGTAAAGTAACCATTATGCGTTTTGTGACTGCCACCCTGCCACACACCTCTCCAATTCGGACATGCCCACCGTACCTAATTATATCTACCCCAAGATAAGTGTGTCAACAAACGGGAAGTTAATGCATCCGCCCCAGTAAGGTGCGTACCCCTGAGACTACGTTGTTGCGCCAGAACACCCTAGAAACCCGCCTGCTGATCAGGCAGGTAACTTCGTAGTTTATGGTGCCCATCCAAGCGGCTACTTCATCTACCGTGATCTCATCCTGCTCGGCTCTGCCTAAGAGAACTATCTCATCCCCCGTTTTGGCCGCGAGACCCGTGACATCGAACATACACTGATCCATGCATACCCGCCCGACGAGGGGCACCCTCTGCCCTGCCACTAGCGCCTGCCCTACATTACTGAGTCGGCGCGAGTAGCCATCTGCATAGCCGATGGGGGCGGTAGCTATTAGGCGCTGTCCTGCCGCGCGGTAGGTCCAACCATAGCCGATAGGGGTTTTGTCTTCCACCCACTTGACATGAGACAGCCGTGAGCGCAAAGACATAGCGGTATGAAGCTTAACGAGAGACTTCATGTGGGGCGCAGGATACATCCCATACAGCCCCAATCCTAATCTTACCATATCCAGGTGGCTCTCGGGTAGAGCCAAGATGGCCGCCGTATTGGCGATATGCTTAGTGAGCCGATGCCCCCTCGACTCAAGGCGCATGCAGCTTTCATGGAAAGCAGTAATCTGGCCGCGCGCAGAAGATAAGTCAGCGGAGTCGGCACAGGCTAGGTGCGAAAAAACGCCCTCCACTTCTAGATGCGGCAGGCCAATGGCTAGCTCGGCAAACCCTACTGCGTCCTGTGGCCGCACGCCTAAGCGACCCATGCCGGTATCTACCTTAACGTGTACTTTTACTTTCCTAGCGAGCCGCGTAGCTGCACCAGATAGCGCCAGCACAGATTCACGATCATAGACTGTTGCCGTGAGACCAAGTTTCACTACTTGCTCGGCACACTCGGGCTCTACATGCCCAAGGATGTGAATCGGTGCGGCAATCCCTGCCCGCCTAAGTTCTATCGCCTCATCCAGCACCGCCACCCCTAAGCGCGTTGCGCCTGCGGACAAAGCTAGAGAAGCCACCTCAATGGCACCGTGCCCATAGGCATCGGCTTTCACCACGGCCATAAGCTCGGTGCGCGTAGGGATTAGTCCCCGTATAGCTTGTACATTTAAGGCGATGCGGTCAAGTGAGATGTCCGCGACTGTCGAACGTATAGGGGCCATGTGCCATCACTTCTCCCGCTAGGATTCTCGCTGACTAATTCTCACTTACTACTGTAGCGCGGCTGCACAGGCCACTGCCATGCCCCCGGCGTGCGATATAGACACCAGTAGGCGGGCAATGCCGCGAGCCTGCGCTACTTGCTCTGCTCGTCCCGCTAGCGTTACCGTGGGGGCTCCGTGCGCGTCGTAGCCAATGCGGATATCGCGGGGCCCAAACTCGCCAAAGCCTGTCCCAAGCGCCTTGCTCACGGCCTCTTTTGCCGCCCAAAGCCCTGCGAGTGACTCTGCCGTGCGCGGCATCTCACCCGGCGCTAAGACCTTGCGGCGAAACCTCTCGGGGTAGGCGCGGTCGAGTGCCGCAATGCGCTCCACAGGCGTAATGTCAATGCCTAAGCCAAGCATATCGTATCCTCCAGCTGTTTTCATCCCCATTCTATCTTACTTCGGCTTCTCGGTCTAGGAAGCAAAAGAAGCAAAAGGCTCCGTCCCTTCTGCTTCCCCTCGTTACTCCACAGTAACGCTTTTGGCGAGGTTGCGGGGTTTGTCTACGTCTGTGCCGCGCACTACGGCGGCGTAGTAGGCGATAAGCTGCAGTGGGAGAACTGCCAGTATGGGAGCTAGCAGTGGGTCGGTGTTGGGGATACGTATTTCGTGATGCGCGATGGTGGCGGTTAAAGAGGCGTCGCAGCTAGAAACAGCTACAGTGAAAGCTCCCCGCGCACGCACTACTTCGACGTTGCTGACCATTTTCTCAGCTATGTCCGGCTGAGTAAAGAGACACAACACCGGCGTATCCTCGGTAATAAGAGCAAGGGTGCCGTGCTTAAGTTCGCCTGCGGCATAGGCCTCGGCGTGGATATAGGAGATTTCTTTGAGCTTAAGCGCTCCCTCGAGCGCTACGGCGTAATCGAGTCCCCTGCCGATAAAGAAGGCGTGCTCGCTTTGCGCTAGGCGCACTGCTATCGCTTGAATAGCCTCGGTTTGAGCCAAAATCTCGCTAACGTGCTGTGGAAGCGCCTTGATTCCCTGCAACAGCCCACTCGCTCGCTCTAGCGTCAGCGTGCCGCGGGCTAAGCCAAGCTCAATCGCGATTAGCGTAAGTGCGGCTAGCTGCGTTGTATAGGCCTTAGTGGAAGCCACCGCTATCTCCGGCCCCGCTAGCGTATGCAGCACATGTTCGCCTTCGCGCGATACGGAACTACCGACAACGTTAGTAATGGCGACTACGCGGCATCCCTGCCGCTTAGCTTCCCGCAAGGCGGCGAGAGTATCGGCTGTTTCGCCGGATTGGCTGACGATAATCACCAAGTCCTCGCGCCTAAGCACCGGCTGCCGGTAGCGAAACTCCGAGGCCACGTCGACTTCTACATGAATGCGCGCCAACTTTTCAATCAGCGCTTTCCCCACGAGACCGGCGTGGTATGCCGTGCCGCAGGCCACTATCGCAATGCGGCCTATGCTTGCGACCGCTGCTTTGGTAAGCCCGATTTCTTCGGCTAGATTAGTGCCGCCGCCCTTTATGCGCCCGACCAGTGTGTCCCTAAGGGCCTTGGGCTGTTCATGAATTTCCTTTAGCATAAAGTGGGGGAATCCTGCTTTCTCAGCAGCGACTTCATCCCACTCTACATACATAATGTCCTTTTGTACTGCCTCTCCCTGACGGAAGAACGCCACGCCCTCGGCCTTGAGTACGGCGAGGTCGCCGTCATCTAACACTACCGTGCGCCGGGTATACGGCAAAAGCGCAGGAATATCGGAAGCCAAAAAGCTCTCGCCCTGCCCCAGTCCAATAATGAGCGGGCTGTCTTGCCGATATGCTACTACCATGCTTGGGTCGTCTGCCGAAACTACCGCAATAGCAAAAGCACCTCTGAGCAGCTTGACTGCATCTTGTACTGCCGCCGGCAAATCCCCTGCGTAGAGTTCCTCCAATAGATGCGGTATGACCTCGGTGTCTGTTTCCGAAACAAACTTGTGTCCGCGGGCCACAAGCTCGCGGCGCAGCTCATTGTAGTTCTCGATAATGCCGTTGTGTACTACAGCAAATCTCCCGTCGCATCCCATGTGGGGGTGGGCATTAACATCGGTAGGTGCGCCATGCGTTGCCCAGCGCGTGTGTCCTATGCCTAAGTGTGCAGCTTTATGGGGGTTGTGCTTTAGACGCTCCGCCAGCACATTTAAGCGTCCGGCGTTCTTCGCCAAGAGCAGCCCCCCGTCGTCAAACAAAACGATACCCGCTGAATCATATCCCCGGTATTCCAAACGTCCGAGACCGTCCATAATGACGCCCATTGCGTTAAGCTTACCAATATAGCCAACTATACCACACATTAAGTGAGTGTCCTCCTCTACTCATCTAGAGCTGCCCAAGGCATTGTTCCGCCAATCACTTGGCGGTTTTCACAGTGGGCTAGAGCCGCCCTAAGCTCGGGGGTATCCGCCGAATCCTCGATAAACCCCCACCTCGTCATCTAGTTTTGCTAGACCATCTCGCTATGCTAGACCATCTCGCTATGCTAGATCAGGCGCTTGCGCTTCGTATTGTTGCTGCTACTGCTTCTGCCGTCAAATTAGCCATCGCTTCATCCGGAGCTTCTACCATCACCCTTACACACGCCTCTGTGCCGGATGGACGCACTAAGATACGCCCCGTTTCCCCTAGGGTGTCTTCCGCCCACATTATCGCCTCCCTTACCGCACTTTGCTTCATGGTGCCATGTTTGTCGGATACGGCTATGTTTAAGAGCACCTGCGGATAACGCCTAAACTCGTCGAGCCAAGCGTCTAAGGGGATGCCTTGCTCCACTACGGCCTGAAGCAACATGAGGGCAGTCAAGAGGCCATCCCCCGTGGTGCTCGATGCCAAGAAAATGCAGTGTCCGGACTGCTCCCCGCCAAGTACCGCGCCGAACTTCTGCATTTCGGCTAACACGTAGCGATCCCCCACCTGTGCACGCCGCACCTTTATATCTTTACGCCGCAGTACGGCGTCAAGACCTAGATTGCTCATTACTGTCCCCACTACTGTTGCCTGCGGCAGTAATCCGTTCGCTTGCAGAGAAGAGGCGCAAATGTGGAGAACGTTATCTCCATCAACAAGGCGTCCCTGCGAGTCACAGGCGATAAGCCTATCAGCATCGCCGTCAAAAGCCAGTCCAAGGTGCGCCGACTCAGCCCTAACTGTGTCTACCATGAGCCGTGGGTGAGTAGAGCCGGCATCGACGTTAATATTAAGTCCGTCAGGGGATACATTTAGCGGAATAACGGTAGCCCCAAGCGCTGTGAAGAGGGCCGGGGCCAGCGCGAAGGCCGCGCCGTTAGCCGCATCAACTACAATCTTAAGCCCTGTTAAATCTACAGGAACAACGCGTTTGAGATACGCGAGATAATCCTCCTGAAGCGCCGCTTCTTGCCTAAGCACGCCTACCCGGTCGCCCGCCACCGACAGTGCGCCGCCATTTCGTATCGTCGCCTCAATGGCGTCTTCCACCTCGTCAGGGAGCTTATACCCGTCCTGCGAGAAAAACTTGATCCCGTTGTCAATAGCGGGGTTGTGCGAAGCAGACACCATCGCGCCTACACTCGCGTGGTGGCAGCGTGTCAGGTAGGCGAGCGCTGGGGTGGGTACTACGCCTAGGTCAACGACATCAGCGCCGGCCGACATGCAGCCAGCGGCTAAGGCGGCAACGAGCAGGTCGCCTGAGCGACGTGTGTCCCTGCCGACAAAGACTACCGGGCTGCGCGAGGACGCAAGTACGGTGACAGCGGCACGCCCAAGCGCGAGGGCTATTTCCGGTGTCAGTTCAGTATTAGCTATGCCGCGCACACCATCGGTGCCAAACATGCGCAAGTTACATCACCTTCTCACCTTATCTTGGAGAGCCAACTATTATGTGAACATTGACCACAGGCGGCGAAACCAGATACGCGCCAAGGGGCGCAATCGGCGTTGCCTCGACAGTTGTGTTTGCGGTGATACCAGTCACATCAATGAGAATGACGAGTTCGGTTAAGCCATGCAAGATGTGGGACGGAGCGGCTAGCGTAGCCTGCAAACTAGGACTTTCCGGAGCAGAGACAATCTCCACGCGGACCTCTTTGATGTCACTTCCTGGTTGCCCCTGAGTTTCAAGCCTAATCGGCAGGGACTTAGTGGGGTAAACTGGTTGATGATACTCGATTGAGGCTGCACTTAAGGACACGTCGGGTAGGCGCTGGCCGGTCACGTCAAGGGGGTTCAGCTCAGCACTAGCGGCAAGCGAAGTAGTCAAGCCACTAGCATCGAGCCGGATAACGAGCGGAGCCAAACGGGCGACAGCGCTTCGTCCGCCCGTGACCACGACAGAGCTAGGCGTGACTTGGCTAGGCGGAGCGAAATAGCCTGCGGGGAGACTCCCTTCAAGCAACAGCTTGACAGGCACGGTAACCGAGATAATCTGATCCAGTGCGACTTCCACGCGGGTGGGAGCGCTGCTTACGGCCTCTACGCCACTTGGGAGGGCTACTCGGACGCCGAGCTGGTGCGTACCCTCTTTGAGTCCCGCCAAGTCTACAAAGGCCACCACATCTTGCGTCTGCAAGCCGTCTAACGCCTGTCGAGGGCCGCGCACAGTCAGAGTCACAGCGGCAGTAGGTTGCCGCACTAAAGACAGCCCCACCGGGCGATTGCGCACTTCAAGCGTAACGGCGCTGAGTCGCCGCGTATGAAGTTCAACTACACCCGTAGGACTTTGAGTATACATGACAAAGAACCACAATACCAGTGCTAGCACTAAAGCTAGGATATGGGTGCCAATGTCAGTGCGGTTAATTCTCACATCTTCACCCCCCACGGGAAAAGGGAAGGTACTTGGTCAGGGTGCAGTGACTCCTCCAGCCGCTTAGCAAGCGAACGCGCATCAAGATGGCGGAACAACTTGCCGCCCTCCGCGAGCGAAATGCTCCCTGTCTCCTCGGACACAACCACCGCTAAGGCATCGGTTTCCTCAGTGATTCCCAGCGCGGCGCGGTGCCGTGTGCCTAGCTCTTGGTCTAAATTGTGGTTGGCGCTGAGCGGCAGGTAACAGCCTGCTGCAGCTATGCGCCCGTGCCGGATTACCACCGCCCCGTCGTGTAAAGGAGTGTTAGGCACAAAAGTGTTAGTCAGCAGCGCTATACTTACCACGGCGTCGATAGTCACGCCCGTCTCAGTGTACTCCGTAAGCCCCGTTTCTCGTTCTACAACTATTAGCGCACCAGTACGCGTCTGACTCAGGGCACCTGCTGCGTCGGCTACCAAAACCGCTAACCGAGACCTCCCCGGCAATTCCGAAGCTAAGTGAAAGCGCTTGCTTAAGATGCTGCTTCGTCCTAAGTGCTCAAGCGCACGCCTTAGCTCAGGCCAAAACAATATGGGCACAGCAACAAAACCAGCTGCTATAGTGCGCGAGAGCAGCCAGTTAAGTGTCCATAGGCCTAGGCGGTCGCTGATTACTGTTACACCTAACAGTACGGCCAACCCCTTGATTAGCTGTACCGCGCGGGTATCGCGGATAAGAACAATAAGGCGATAGAAGACATAGTAGACGATAGCTACATCGATTATGTCAAGCACGCGCACTTCTGCGAGAACTTGCGAAAACACATTCCACATTGACGCGTCCCTCCTTTCGCTGATCAGGCTTCTAGGTGCCTGCCCATGCGCGACAGGACATTATCCACCCTCTCCCGGGCGAAAGCGTTGTCAGAGTCGATGGCCAGTATCTCCCGCCACACACCCAGAGCTTCTTCAAGTCTGCCCTCACGCTCGTAGATGTCAGCTTTCGCCACCAGTGCCGGCAGATATTTGGGATCAACGGCAAGCGCCCGCTTCCAAACCATGTGCGCCTCGTCGTAACGGCCCCGACGCGCCGCAGACTGACCTAAGGCCAGCAAAATGTCTACGTCCGTGGGCGCCAGCACTGCTGCCTGCTCTAAGTGCACAGCCGCAGCCTCTAAGTCCCCTAAGCCAAGGTGTGCTACCCCTAGGTTAAAACGCACTCGGCTGTCGTCTCGATTTGACGTAAGGAAGCTCTGGCCATAGTCTATACACTTTTGGTAGTCCCCCTGATCAAGACATAGCGCACAGAGGTTAATGAGTGACCGCGGGTCTTCAGGCCGCAACAACAGCACAGCCTTCCACGCTGCCTCGGCATCCCGCGATTCCCTCCTCAGCACATGGACTTCGGCCAGTGTATGGTAAATTGACGCGTTGCTCGGCTGCAGCACCTTAGCCTTACGCAAGTGCAGTAGCGCCGCGTCGCTCAGTCCCTGCAGCGCATAGACCTTCCCCAGAAAGTAATGCGCTCCGGCGTTCTTCTTATCCAGCTTTACAACGCGTTGCCAAGCGGTGATGGCCTCCTGAAGCATGTTCTTTTCGGCATAGGCTATACCTAACAGGTAGTGGCTAAGGGCCTGCGCAGGTGCTAACTTCACTGCCTGCAAGAAGTGGGTTATGGCCTCGTCAGCTGCGCCCTTTTGCATAAGTGCGACTCCAAGGTCATGGTGAGCGGTAGCGTTCTTGGCATCGCGCCCTAAAGTGTTCCGGCAGACGTTGATAATGCTCTCCAGCTGTTCGGGTGTGTACTTGTCCGTCACTAACGCAATGCCCCCCTGACGTAAGATCGTACCTCAAGCCCCATTTGTACAAGGCCAAAACGCAGCCGCGTGAGCCAGGAGTGCGGCAGAACCCGGACTTCGCCCACTACCTCACCCAGGGGCTCTATGACAAGATTACTCGCGGCAAGGTAAACCGTTCCTTCAATGCGACCCTGTACGCGCAACTCCGCGTTGTAAACCCGGAGGTCGCCCCGCAGCACTTCCCCCACTCTCACGGTGACGGAGTTGCCCTGAAGCTCTATTGCGGCGTGGGGGTCCGTGCTCTCCACCATGGGCCTAGCGCCATCGGTTAAGACATACAGCGGCGAACCCAACAGTAACAGCAGCGCAGCAACAGCACCCGCGGTACGCCACCTTTGGAAGGGGGCTTGGCGTTTGTGCGCTTGCGGCAAGCGCGCCAGGAGCGCGGCTGTAAACCCTATAGGGGCTGGGATATCAGGCAGGGAAGTCAACCCTTCTTCAAGCTGCTCATACTTTGAGCCGCAGTAATGGTTACTGCTCAATGTGTGACCCTCCTTAGAGTCATTAGTACCCCTGCTTGGCTAGGGCTTGGCGCAAACTCTCGCGCGCACGGTGCAGCCTAGTCTTTACTGTAGTTATGGGAAGTTCGGTGACTTTGGCGATGTCTTCATAGGACATATCGTGGGCAAAGCGCAATAGGAGCACCATGCGGTACATAGGAGCAAGTTCCCGCAGCGCGGTTTCCAGCGCCGTCTGAAAGTCGTGAAACTGAGTCACATCTTCTGGGCCTGGGGCCTGACTCTCTAGCTGCCAACTCATGTCATTATCTTGCCCCATTTGGTCATCGAGATAGACGGTCTTCTTCCGCTTACGCAAGAAGTCTATGGCTAGATTCTGTGCGATGCGGTAAAGCCACGGCGAGAAGCGCATATCTTGGTCAAAGGTGTGGAGATTGCTGTAGACGCGGATAAAGACCTCTTGGGCTAGGTCGTCGGCGTCCTCCCTATTACCTGTCATGCGGTAGAGGAAGGCGTAAATCTTGTCTTTGTAGGTGTCAACGAGCTCAGCGAAGGCGCTTACTTCACCGCGCTTAGCTCGCTTTATGAGACTCGCCACCACCAGATCCACAGCAGAACCTCTTCTCTCCCTTGATAGTATTACGTGTTTTAATTCACGGTGTTTCATCTGATTCCTGCCCGCGAGGCGAAACATGTACTGGGAGTGGGGTGGCTTTCCGCTTGCCGCTTTCCGCTTGCCGCTTTCCGCTGTAAGCCGTACGCATCTGCTATAATCAACCAGAGGAGTGTGAGCAATGAAATGAAAAAGATAGCATGGATCGGAACAGGTGTCATGGGAAACCGGATGGTGATGCATCTAATCAATGCAGGATTCTCAGTGGCTGTCTTTACGCGCAACCCAGCTAAAGCAGAGAATCTTAGAGGCCGGTGTCGCATATGCGCCACCATTGCCGAGGCAGTCGCTGATGCGGATGTCGTTCTCTCCATGGTGGGGTATCCGAAGGACGTCGCGCAAGTGTATGCCGGGGTTGGCGGGGTGTTTGAGGCCGCGAAAAAGGGAACGCTGTGCATTGATATGACTACGTCAAGCCCCACGTTAGCAGAACAGCTGTACCAAGAGGCGCGGTCAAGCGGTCTGCGTATGCTCGACGCGCCGGTCTCCGGCGGCGACATTGGGGCGAAGAACGCTACGCTTTCAATTATGGTCGGCGGCGATGAAAGTGACTTTGCGGCAGCCAAAGACCTGTTTTCCCTGATGGGCAAGAACATCAACTATATCGGAGGAGCCGGCGCGGGGCAGCACTGTAAGCTCGCCAACCAGATTGCCGTGGCCGGGAACACAGCCGCGATCACAGAGAGCATGCATTACGCGCAGAGTAAAGGTATGGACCCGCATGTTGTCCTCCGGGCTATTTCAAGTGGGGCGGCAGGTTCTTGGCAAGTCAGCAACAACGGCCCGAAGATCTTAGCAGGAGATTTCGCACCGGGTTTCTTTATCCACCACTTCGTCAAGGACTTGGAGTTAGCGGAAGAGGAGGCTAAGAAGGCCGGCATCTCCCTGCCCGTCGTCCACCAAGTGCTGAGCATGTATCGTGAGCTGCTAGAAGCGGGCGATGGACAACTTGGGACGCAGGCGTTGTGTAAGGCGTATGGTGTGCGGGAGGAACGGTAGCGGTTGCACATGGCACATGGCACATGGCACATGGCACATGGCACATGGCACATGGCACATGGCACATGGCAC
>QLUB01000239.1 GCA_018725205.1 candidate division NPL-UPA2 bacterium | reverse complement strand
CTCGTATAAAGCCAAGAGAAAAACCACCTGCACCAGAGAAGAAATTAATACACGTCGGCCGCTTTTTTACCAACCGCTCAGGCACATATAGTCCGCTTCGGCGATTTTTAGCATACTGAGTTATCTCAGGATGAACCACTCTCTATCACCCTCTTCCGCGCTTTGTACTCATTATACAGCTGACGATACCGGTAGCTATCCCCAAAAATATTCCACGCCGCCTTAACGATGTTCGGCTCATGCGGCCTTATTTTTTCTAAGTCCGCTACTGCGCTTGCGGATATAGAGCACCCACAGCAGCCCGTACGTTTCAGGCCGTACACCTCGTAAGCGTCCGAATACCTGAGCTTATAATACTCCTTGTACCAGGCTTTATCCGCGTCTGACACGTAGTACAGTGGTCGAAGCCGATATTGGCCATTTGCCGCCTCAACGAAACACATCGTCGCACTGTCTTTGCGCGGAACGGACCTCATGCCGCCCTCGGCTCTCCGCTCACCTGTAATAACCATGTCGAAGCCTTTTTGCGCTTTTGCGGCGACCTTTTTTTTGCAATGGTCACAACATTTAGCGCTCACGCGGAAAGGTATCGGATTCGCTTTGATAAAATCAAGCATGTATTTTGACGAGCCAATAACCAACTGAATGTCCGGCCTCGGCTCGCCGGCCGAATTGCACCCGCACAAAAAATTGATTGCCGACTCACATTTTGGATACCGCGCTTTAAGTTCTGCACGTTTTGCCAGTTTGTCCTCAGCGGCAGCATACTCATCAGCAATCGTCAACGGTATAGCTTTCCTCTGTACGACTTCCAGCTCGTCCGACATGATTTTGGACACGAAAGGGATTCCGTGTTCTCGCGCTGACTGGATTATATTTTTCTTCGGCCTGTGTTCGGTGATCGTGACGCCGTATTGCTCCGCCATTGCACGGACGTGCCTTTTTATCGCCGCCATTTCTAGCCCTGTGTTAAAAAAACAATACGCAACAGGGGGTAGCTCAAAAAATTTTCTTACACTTTCAATCAAATGCAGCATGATGTCGCTATCACTGCCGCCGCTGTATGAGCAAATGGCAGCAGGGTGTTGAATAAGCCTTCTTGCGATTATGCTCTTGATGGCCTCAAATTTGTATGGTGCGCCAAAATCCGCATAAGGTGGTCGGTCTGTATAGACTCTGCTTTTGTGTATAATTTTCAAAGCTGCCTCACCTCATTTTTCAAACTTTTTAAATCATTTTTAAGTGGTTGCTTCCAAAATGGAAATAACCACTTTTATCCTTTCTCAGCATATATAAACCTCCGCTCCCGTCAATTTTTGCACCGCCTCCCTGCACCGTTGCGCGTCGCTGTTGTTGTCGCTCATGTGCAGCAAGTAGATTTGCCGCACCCTCGCTAGGTCGTTCGCCCGCAGCATGTCCAGTAAATTCTCAAGGCTCATATGACTTTTTGCAAGCCGCGCTGCCTGCTCCGGCGGCACAATCCCTGCCGCTACGTTTTGGCGCAGCGTCTCCCTGTCATAGTTACACTCAGCCGCGATGACCGTAAGCCCCTGAAAGTGGTATTTGAGATAAAAAGTATCCGTGAAATACAGCAGCTTCTCCCCCGTCACTGTGGACGTGAACAAAAAGCCTAACGCAGGCACATCGTGCTGCACATCAAACGGCAGAACCTTGAACGTGCCAACGGTTAGCTCGGTCAGCGGCGTAAGCATGCGTATGCGGTGCCCTGTAAGCCCACAGGCGGTGGTTGTGTCCTGGTTAGTGTAAACCTCTACCCCTACTCTTAAAAGTCCACTGGCGGCCTTGCTGTGGTCTTTGTGAGCATGCGAGA
>QLUB01000238.1 GCA_018725205.1 candidate division NPL-UPA2 bacterium | reverse complement strand
AGGGATTGCAAATGAAAGTGCCTGACGTAAAAGTCGCTCTGCACACTAGGATCATGGTATCGGAGCGGGAGCGCCAAGGGCTGTGATAGCAGTAGGCTCCTTGAGTGGTTCATATGGGTTGGTTGCCCCGGGGACAGCGCTATTATCAAATACTGCGACTCGAACAATACTAAGTGGCATACCGACGGGAGGCTGTATTTTTATTTCAGCGAATCCATTCCATCCAGGGCGCTTCATCTTTTCTGGTGCGGATTGCTACTTCAAAACTTGTGGGATCGGCATCATGGTCGATGACTAACCACCCAACCGATAAACTGGTAAAAGGCACCGGGCTCCTGCCGGTGAAGCTGTAGATTCCTCCTGACCTTATAGCAAGCAGCAGATTTTAGTTGTGAACTGAAATGTTCCGCATATTTCGTCACCCCTTGACTTTATTTTACCCACTATCCCATTGCCTACGTTTAGCCTCTGCGCAAACCGTAGGAATCCCCGCGCAACTCGTAAAGATTCTTGTAGGTTAAAGCCTATTATCGATCCAAAATCCGACTTTTATCAGGTTGTCCGTGCGTTATTGCATATGCAGCATGCGCGCAATAATGACTATGACTTGTGCGCGTGTGGTTTGCTCGCGCGGCAGGAAATTGCCATTGGTATCGCCGCGCATTAGCTTTAGGGCGTGCACGATGGCTACCGAGCCTTGGTATTCGGCAGCGATGGCAGCAAAATCCCTAAACGGAGCCGACCAAATGCCCTGCAGTGCGGCGGTTTGGCCATGTCCTTGATGACGCGCTAGGTAGAACGCCATTAGCTCCCGCGTCAGCGGGCGGTTCAAATCGGCGGCTTCCGCCTCGTCTTCGTTCATCATGCCGCTTAGCGTGGCGAAGCTGCGTGCCTCAGCCGCTGCATCCACGCTAAAGCCCGAGGCGTCTGATAACACCTGCAAGAACTCGCCTACGGTGACGACGGCGTCGGGTCTCAGTTCCGGACCCGCGAGCCTTAGCAGACCTAAATCCACCAATTGCTTGATGTCGCGTTCTGCCCAGTGTCCGGTGATGTCGCGGTAAACGGGCCTGACGACAGGCACGATTTCTTTGCCGGTGTGGTCGACGTTCTTGCCTGTGAAGGCGTTAAAGTTGTAGGAGCTTAGCGCTTTAGGCCTATAGACCAATCTCACCCCTGTCGCGACGAACCTATCGACCTCTACTTCGACAAACTCCAAAACATATTGCAGATGCAAGCCATGCTCACTCAAGAATATGGCGTTCATTTGTGCTGGGGTCAATGCGCCTGTGGGCGAGGGGAATTTACCCTTGTACCAGTTGGATCCAAAGTTAACCACGCGGCGGTCATGGCGCACGTTGACATGCACTTTGTCGCCCTGCACCGGGATATTGTTCTCAAAGCGCTGATACCAGAGCAAATAGTTGTGCGGCAACTGGTCAGTGACGGCCTCTGTTGGCTCTTCTACTAGCCTGATGTCGGCTAGTTTGTCGCCTGCCCAGCGCGCCAGAAAAGTCTCTGCCAATCGCTTGGCTTCTTCGAGTTCAAGTTTTGGTGCTACGGGTTGATTGTTGTCATCCATGTAGAAGAAGGTGAGCAATGCGCCTGTAACGGCATCGAGGGTCACGCCAACCCACACCATATCGTGGTCATGGCGCGTGCCAAACTGCAGCTGCCAGATGCGCTCCCCACCAACGCCGCGCGCATAGAGCTGGCTGTTGACCAGCGGCACGGTCGCCGGTAGTGCCGCTATTTCCCGGGCAATCGCTTCCGCCCGTTCGGCCGTAATTAGCCCTGCTACAAAGTCGATTTCTTTAAGCTCGGCCGCAGTTAGACCT
>QLUB01000237.1 GCA_018725205.1 candidate division NPL-UPA2 bacterium | reverse complement strand
GGCGCTGGTTAACGAGGGTGTATTAACTCGTAAGCGGGGGCTTGGCACTTTTGTCGCGCCGCCAAAACTAGAGCATGGGTTGACCAAACTAACAAGCTTTACCGAGGACATGCACAAGCGGGGGCTTAAGCCCTCGACACGAGTCCTCTCACTCTCTGTCCAATCCGTCGAAAAAAAAGTCAACCTATTGCTTGGACTCGGGGCCCATGAGGACATAATCGTCATTGAGAGGTTGCGCTTAGCTGATGATAAACCGATGGCGTTTGAGGTTGCCCACCTGCCATGCCGTCGATTCCCAGGTTTTCTGGCTCTACGCGTTGACTTAGCTTATGCTTCTTTGTACGATACGCTACGTCTACACTACGGCATAGAGTTTGCGCGCGCATCGGAGACTCTCGAGGCACGCGTCGCCAGCGTCCGCGAGGCGGAGTTGCTCGGCATCCCAAGTGGGGCTCCGCTTTTAGCGCGTGAGCGTACAACTTACGGCCAAGGAGACGAGCCGATCGAACACGTAAAGTCGCTTTATCGTGCGGATCGCTACAGGTTCATGTATGAGGTGACCAAGTGAGAAAGCGTCTCTTTTTTGCCGGGGTAGACGGCGGCGGGACGAGGACCGAAGCATGTGTTACCGATGCCGCAGGCTTCGTTTTGGGCAGAGGCAGCGACGGCCCCGGCAACGTATACACTGTAGGCGGACAGCAGGCTATGGTGCGTGCGGTAGAGTCAGCTCTGACAGAGGCTCTGGCAAACTCCTCGCTTAGAGCGGAGTCGCTGTCCGGCATTTGTGTAGGACTTGCCGGAGTGGGCAGGACCGAGGACGAGCATGAGGCGCAGGGAGTCCTCCAGTCGCTATGGCCCGAGACTCCGCTCATGGTCACAGAAGATAGCAGAACCGCCCTAGCAGCAGCACTTGGGGGCGAGAGCGGCATCGTGGTAATTGCCGGCACAGGTTCTAATTGCCTGGGCAAGAACGGCGGAATTTACATCAGCCGCGGCGGCTGGGGTGCCTTGCTCGGCGATGACGGCAGTGCCTACGCTATTGGTTTAGTCGGCTTGCGCGAAGGGATCAAGGTATATGAAGGTTTGCGACACGAGCAGTCGATGTTAATGGAGCGCATTGGATTGCGCCTAGGCGTCGCCAAACCCCGCGACTTAATCCCGACCCTTGCCGCCATGAGCACTGCGGAGATTGCCTCCCTAGCGCAGGTGGTTTTTGCCGCAGCCAACGCAGGCGACGAGCTTGCCATCGCCATAGTTGACGATGCCGCCCACTCGCTTGCCCAACTCACCGCAAAAGTGGCAGGACTCCTGTCACTCGATGCTCCGCAGGTCGCTATGGTCGGCGGATGCTTCCGCAATGAAATTTACGTAACCCGCTATTCTAAGCTACTAGAACCCCTGCTGCCGCAAGCCAGAGTAAGTCTCTCAGACACTCCGCCTTGTGAGGGGGCTGCCCGCATCGCACGCCTAGACTACCGCAAGCGGCAAAGGGGGATGTTCTAGATGACCGAGCCACGCACCGAGCTGGCTAACCCGCGCACTGCCGGCATCGACCAGTGGCCGGTAGCCAAAGTGTTAGCGACAATGAACGACGAGGATTATCAAGTGCCTGCAGCTGTAGGTGTTGTCCTCCCCGCATTGCAACAGGCGGTGGAATTGGCCGTAGCCTCGTTATCTGTGGGAGGGCGGGTCTTTTACGCCGGGTCAGGCAGTAGCGGCAGGCAAGCTGTGCTAGACGCGGCCGAACTCCTGCCTACGTTTGGTGAGATTGGCAAACGCGTAGTGGCGCTTATCTCGGGTGGCACAGAGACCATGCTTTCGGCTAACGAGCGAGCTGAAGATGACCAAGCGGCGGGCCGTGA
>QLUB01000236.1 GCA_018725205.1 candidate division NPL-UPA2 bacterium | reverse complement strand
TAAGCAGTGAAGCAAAGTGAAGCAGTAGGGACGTGAAGCAGAAGGGACGGAGCCTTTTGCTTCTAGGCTATGCTTTGGCTAGGCCGGAGATGGCGACTAAGGTGAGGGCGAAGGTCAGGCGCCGCAAGTTATGTCGTCAATTGTCAAAGCAGTATTTAGGGGCTCGTCATAACATCCTCACCTGAGGTCTATTACCGTTAGGTCTTATATTGCACTGCCAGAAGCGTTGCTGCAGCATTAACGTCAGGCATCACGCTGAGCGCACGTATCCTTTCCGACAAAGACAGCGTAAAGAGAAAAAGGCCCGGCATGCAATCCGGGGTCGCCTGAGGTAAAAAGTACCCCCCTATTCTTTCCGGGGGATGCGTGCAGTGAACAGATTAGCCTCTTGATTTGAAACAAGCCCTATATTGGGGGCAGCTGCCAACGCCCGCCTGATGCCTGTGCCAATGCCGCGGTACGGTAGCTCGTCTGCTTTGGTGGCGTAGGAAACGATGATCGGGTTACGGATGACCGACACGCCGTAACGAATGTTTTCTACAGTGATGCTGTTTGGCAATGCCCCCGGGCTAATCAGCTCGATGCAATTATCAAACATAAAGACACGCCATGGAGCAGACACAAAGTAATCGCGGTGCAACAGCATATTAGCCACAAGTTCCTCTAAGGCTACACGAGGCACTTCTAGGTCGCCTTGGGTGTTGAAACCTTTGCCGTTCTGCACGCGGCGTAGATTGCGAGTTAGAAAGGAAATCGTTCCCTTGTACAGATCGCGCAGGCACCCAGCGATGTCCTCACTGTCGCGGTAACAGTCGCCGGTGGGATCGTTTCCGACGAAGGAAACGGCCTTGACCACAAAAGCCGGGCGATACCTTTGAGGATTACGACCAAAGAGCATGAGGCCAGCCAAATTAAGCCTAGTGTCGCGTGCAAGACCTAGGTTGTTGAGCATTTGGTCTAGTGGTGTTCCTGTATCGGCGAGGCGCTCCCCATAGTGCCTTGCAAAAAAGGCACTAAAGCGCTCTAAATCAATGTCATTTGAGGATGTTCCGGCTACCGGCACTTCGTCCGCATAAACCAGCTCCGAGCTCTGTAACATGCGCTGGACTTCTTCGCGGGCAGTTACCCGTCGCTTGTCCGCCCCCGATTTAACCCAAAACACACCGTCATTGTCGGCATAGGGCTTCGAGATGCCTTCTGGAACAGTGACTACCATAACCAGTTTCCCGTCGACAGAAATGTTTTCAGTTTCAGGGCTGACGGAAGGTCGCACACAATCAGTGGCCGTGTTAGAAATGAGCTGATTTATCCGGCGCAAGTCGTCCGTCGACAAGCCAATCACTAAGCCTGCATCGTCAACACCGATTAGGATTCTGCCACCTTTGCTGTTGGCAAAGGCCGCCATTTCACCTGCCAGCGACTTAGTATTGGTGACATCTTGCGCCCTCTTAAACTGCGTTCGACTGTCCTCACCGCGGGCTATCAACTCAAGCAGTTCTACTGCGCCCATTGATGGCAAATCTCCTTTCATGCTAGATGTCAGTCCGTCTCGGGCGTCAGTAGTTGTAATCGGCTGCGTACAGCACGGGAAAAGCGCATCAATTGTCGCCCCCTGACTACCGTTTTCACAATTTTACCACAGCGCAATAGGTTAGGATAGACGGAGCTCCCCGTTAGTTTGACAGCTAATTATTGAGAAGCAGTAGGGAAGCAGTAGGGAAGCAGTAGGGACGGAGCCTTTTGCTTTTAATTGACGCACCCCACCGCCATTGTCTAGGGACGCAGGCAGAACAAGGCGTAGAGCGGTACGCTCTTGATGTTGTTTTCGTAGCCGAAGTTCTTGGCAGATACCCGCAGTGCATAGGGCGGCT
>QLUB01000235.1 GCA_018725205.1 candidate division NPL-UPA2 bacterium | reverse complement strand
GCGTAAGTACGACTCTGCGCAATGTGAAGTCCTACCGACGCGTGTTTTTGTTCTTGGTGGCCTACTTATTTTACATTGACGGGGTGGGTACTATCATCCGTATGGCTACCATCTACGGGGCGAGCGTGGGCATCGGCACGACTACCATGATGGCAGCATTGGTGGTCATTCAAATTGTCGCCTTCCCCTGCGCCATTATTTTCGGACGCCTAGCCGAAAGGTTTGGCAGCGCAACCATGCTATTCGCGGGTACTGGCGTTTACATGGTCATCAGTGTGCTCGGTTTCCGTATGACCACAGCGGCCGAGTTTTGGGGCATAGCGCTGTTGGTCGCTACCCCCAGGGTTGGGATAACAGGCAATCTCTCGCTCACACTTCGGCAAGATGATTCCCAAACAGAAGTTTAACGAGTTTTTTGGCATGTACGATATATTTTCTCGCTTTGCTGCCATCTTGGGGCCCATGATGTTTGCCTTTCTCACCCAAGCAACGGGCAATCCTCGCTTTGGCGTGCTGAGCGTAGTGTTTCAGTTTACAATGGGAGCGACATTCTTGTGGCTGTCGGAACGGGTGGTTAGAACGACACCGCTTGTTCCCAAGGTGGCAGCATGATTCGCCGCCTAGTTGTTATTTCGATTGACGCGCTTTCCATAGATAACTGGAACGAAGTCCTAACCTTGCCGACGTTTAAGTCGTTGATAGAGAGCGGGGTCTACAGCAATCAGCTAAGTAGCGTTTTCCCCATAGTGACGTATGCCGTGCATGCCAATATGGTCACGGGTATGTTCCCTGAAAACCACGGCATCCTGCATAATCACCCACTACAGCCGTTTGTACCGGAGAAAGAGAAACAGTGGTACTGGTACCACCGGGACTTGCGCGCGCAACCCATTTATGATGTGGCACGCATCTTTGGGCTGACTACCGCCGCCTTCTTGTGGCCGACCACCGGAAGAGCAAAAATACACTATAATCTGCCAGAAATCGTGGCGCTAAAAAGGGAAAACCAAGCCCTGAAAGTGCTGCGTAACGGGAGCACTTTGTACTGAATCGAACTAGAGCTGCGCTTTCGCCACATTAGGCAAGGTATCGGTCAGCCTTATCTTGACGACTTTACCGCTGCCTGCGCCGTGCATACCATCAAGACGCGCCGCCCGCACCTGACCTTGGTTCACCTCATCGACCTTGACGACAGAAAGCATTATTACGGAACCAAGAACGGGGAAGCAAAGGCTGCGCTCGAGCGCATGGACAGGCGTTTAAAGGAGATTATCGCTGCTACAAGGGCTGCCGGCACCTACGCTGAAACAACCTTCTTAGTTGTTGGCGACCATGGGCAGCTTGACGTAAACACCCGCGTGAGGCCAAACATATTGCTGCGCGCGGCGGGGTTACAAGGGAAATAGAGTGGCTCCACCGAGTGGCGAGCCTACCTGCAATGTAACTTCTATAGCCGCCAACTCTGCACTTTTCGTTGCCAAACTGGGTGCGTTTGTATTGCCAGACACATCCAGTCCCCTTTAGAAAGAGACCGGCAGACAAAAAACCGTGTAAGCATGCGGCAAAGCCATGTTGAGAATCATCTCGCGGGCCTTACCGCTATTTAGGCAATTTATGCTGGAGTGGTAGAAGGGTAGTAGCCCTGTCGTATTGCTGCCTTTCATGTACTGGCTGCATGCACTTGGTAAAATTAGGTAAGTAGGACTGCGCCCATTCTCGGAGGTTGATAAGTCTTCCTTTTAGTAAAAGCATGGGTGTCCTCCTTGTAACGATCGCGATATTATTAGAGTAGGATTACTGTGGCTACAAGTCATCGCCTGTTTTGGATAGGATTACACTTCCCCTAAGGTACGTTCCTATCTCCTGGTTATCAGCTA
>QLUB01000234.1 GCA_018725205.1 candidate division NPL-UPA2 bacterium | reverse complement strand
TTTTAATTTTCTAAAGTATCTGAACCTTTGGCTTGATACCACTAATAAGTGCGTCATCAAGCCCTTTGGCGCCACCCCACATGGCTACGGCGACAGTTCGTCCGGTCGCCATCAACGCATCGCATAATGCGCGGGCATTGTATTTGACAGCGTCGTTTTCGTACATATCTTGGTCGTAAGCGACCACAACGCGCTCGATGCTACTGTCGAGCAGGTTTAGTGCCGCACGCCAAGTGCTGACGCCAGGCACACCAAAAACGGTGACACCAAGTCGCTCAGCACTAATGTCTGCCTTGATGGGTCCCTCTGTAATCCAGATGAGACCCGGTCGTGGCGTACCACTGAGCGGGTGCGCTACATGTACGCGCACGCAGGGTGACGAGCCCGCATTGTACCCAGTGGATGAAAACCAGCGATATTTGCCGCTGGGTTTTTCTGTGCCGGTTTCATCTAGGCGCACTTGTAGCCCGACGATTCGAGCATGGTTATCACGCACCGGGATCAGGATTCCTTTTACTGAAATCGCACGCCACTTGCCTTTATGCGATTTATAAAATCCTGGTACTCTTGACATGTCGGGTAAGTCAGGAGATGATACCGGTGCGCTGCGATACCCCCGGCTGATTATCTCGGCTTCGCTCATCCCACGAGCCAAAAGGTTTTGTAGATGTTTGTGAGTAAGAGATAATTGGTTAAGGTATTTGGTATAGGCAGCGTCCAGTGCGGCATCGTTTAGCCGCACATATTCGCGCGCGCTGGAGGGTGGGTGCCAAACAATTGGCTCGCGACTCCCCCCGTCGCCTAACGTATGCAACCAACCGCCGTTGCGGGTAGGTCGGTCAGACGCTACCCGCATGCAGACGATAACTTCGCGACTTGCGCCACACCAGTCGCCTTTCCCGCAGACTGGGCATGGTGCAGATTTGTTTACGCGGGAAAGGGTAATGTGACTCATGGCGATCCCTCCTATTTTGTTATTGCTTTGACAGTGAAGCGCGTATAGCCATCACTGTCTCTTTTGAACGGCTCCAACGTTGCCGCTGGGACCGCGCCGCATTGGATGGCTCTTGGCACATCCCATGTAGTACGACCAGCCGTGTGGCTGCGACTGACAATAAGTCCGCCCGCAGTCAACCTGTCTGTGTTGCACAGGTTGAAGAGATCTTCCAAATACTCTTCGAGTTCGTCTTTGATTGCTTTGCGGATCTTCTGCTGTTGTTCCCCTGCGGAATATTATCCCGCAGGGAAGCGTATTCTTGTAGTAGTGCCACCTGCTCCGCCTCGTTTATGCGTTTGCGCTGGCATCGGCGAAGGCACCGTCTAGGTCGCCCTCGCTCCAGCAGTGGCCCCAGTATTCGCAAGGGTGGGCGATGGTCTTACCATCAGTGTCTTTGCTATCCCATGAGCACGGAAATGCTTTTGGGTGCGCTGCCTGCGAAACAAACGGTACGGTGCCACGTAGCACGTGGTCGTGCCAGAGGTTGTGCATTAACGCCTCAATGGCGTTTCCCGCGTCCGGCACCCTGTTCACGGGGTACCAGGCGGGATGTATGCCATGGCGGCGCAAGATTAGGTATAATATGCCGCCATGTTCGTACTGCCTCCCTGCGGCATCACGGTGAAAATGCAAATAACTTTGCATTTGTGTGACGTGCGCTGCTACGGGTAGTCCGTAAGCAGCCTTTTCTTCCGAGGTAGTCTTCACCTCGATTAACAGGTTGTCCGTTGGATACTCTATGTCGATATGACCTTCACCGTGCGGGTCGCCGTACGGGTGGAGACAGATCGCTTCCCTGATAAATCCGCCTGGCAATATTTTTGCCAGGACGCTTTCCACCCACATCTCACCGGCCCGACCTTTTTCGAAGTTCCGGGCGTCG
>QLUB01000233.1 GCA_018725205.1 candidate division NPL-UPA2 bacterium | reverse complement strand
TGAAGAGTCCGCGGCCGTTCAGGCACATCTCGGCATCGCTCAGTCAGTCATCCAGCGAATGGCGTCAAACAGCGCCTCATGCAAGGCGTGGTGCATCACTCTTGTCGCAGCGATCCTCGTCATCGTAGCCGACAAAGGCAAACCGAACTACGCGCTGATCGCTGCTATTCCCACGCTGCTCTTTCTCGTCCTCAACGCGTACTATCTGGCTCTCGAGAGATGCTTCCGGGGCTCGTACAACGACTTCATCGACAAGGTTCACGCAGGGCGAGTCGCCGCCGGTGACCTCTATGCTGTCACGCCGAAGGGCTCGCTCCTGAAGGCCTTCGCTCAGTCGCTGCGCTCGTTCTCAATCTGGCCGTTCTACTTGACCTTGGGAGTGATGATATGGCTGTCCATGTGGGTCGTAATTTCCTGAACAGCGAACGCGCACGTGTGCCGCAGCCCAATAACACTGTCGTGCGGACAGGAGACCATGAAAACTAAGCTCACAGTCGATGCGCTCAAAGCCGAGGCGGGAGCATTCGCGACGCTAGAATCTGCCCATCGTGAACCGGCTCTCTTCGGCGTAACCGATGGGAAGGCCATCGGCACCTACTTTGAGCACAAGTTCCGAGAGCATCTCCGGGCGCGTTTCGACTTCCAGGAAGGCTCATCCGCCAAGGGCATCGACTTCCCAGAGCTTGACGTGGACATGAAGGTCACGAGCATCAAGCAACCGCAATCGTCATGTCCATACAAGTCCGCTCGACAGAAGATATTCGGGCTCGGCTACTCAGTCTTGGTCTTCGTTTACGACAAGACCGACGACCCGGCAAGTTCCACCGGCCACTTGGACGTGCAGCACGTGATCTTCGTTGAAAAGGAGCGCACGGCCGATTTTCAGACCACAACGGGAATTCGCAAGATCCTCGAAAACGCAGGGAACAAGGACGACCTCCTTGCCTTCATGCAGGAGCGCATGCTTCCTGTAGACGAGATCGAGGCGGGGAACATTGCCGACGAGTTGCTGACAACGCCTCCCGAGATCGGGTACCTGACCATCTCCAACGCACTTCAGTGGAGGCTTCAGTACCGGCGAGTGATCGAAAACGCGGGTACCGTGCCCGGCGTAGTGAGGCTCAAATAGCAATGGCACGTGAGCAGAGAACCAAAGTCGAGTTCGGAGACTTTCAAACGCCGCTGACCCTGGCGCGCGATGTCTGTTCCCTCATTGCGGAAAGCGGATTCTTGCCAGCTTCTATCCTCGAACCGACCTGCGGTCGGGGTACCTTCCTTCGGGCCGCTCTCGAAGTGTTTCGAGGAGCTACGCATTTCTTGGGGGTAGACCGACACGCCGGGTACATCGAGCAGGCCAAGGCCAGCACGAAGGGCTTCGCACAGGACAAGGAGATCCAGATACTGCAAGGAGACTTCTTCGACACAGATTGGTCACGCATTATCGCGAGGCTGCCCAAGCCCATCCTCATCTTGGGTAACCCCCCGTGGGTAACGAACGCGACGCTCGGCGTTCTCGGTAGTGCGAATCTCCCGGCAAAGGCAAACCAAGACAATCTGCGGGGCATCGACGCCCTGACCGGCAAGTCCAACTTCGACATATCAGAGTGGATGCTTCGGAAGAACGTCGAATGGCTCGCCGACGCGCCGGGGATGCTGGCGGTACTCTGCAAGACAGCGGTGGCCAGAAAGGTTCTGTCCTACACATGGTTGCAGGCCCTGCCGATCGAGTCCGCAGAGGTACGACGTATCGACGCGCAGCTGCACTTCGGCGCGTCTGTCGACGCGTGCCTGTTGCTCGTGAGGTTCCGGCCCGGCGCGCGTTCACAAGATTGCGGTGACTACGGTTCACTACGTGCAACGGAGCCCCAGGCAATCTTCGGCCTG
>QLUB01000232.1 GCA_018725205.1 candidate division NPL-UPA2 bacterium | reverse complement strand
GCGATTGTCGCGTCCACCACATGATGTAGCAACGTGCCGATACCTACAGTCACAAGCGCAGCATACATGGGGAAGCCAAAAGGTATTACTACCAGCGCCTCTCCAAAGGCGTGGACGGGAGCGGTAAGCACAAAAACTTGCCAGGGCTTTGCGTTGCGCCGATACAAGAGCGCACCTAGGACGCCAAACACTATGTGAATAGATGCCCGTGCTCCAATAACCGGTGATAGAGTGATGAAAAAACCAATAGTTGACCCCACCCCGACTGCAGCTGCTACTAAAGGGCTAACAAACATAGCAAGCATGACAGCTACGTGGCTCCCGAGGGTTGCGCTAAAGGGCGGGAGCACAATCTGCAACCACCCCCGAAACGCCAACGGAATAAGCAGGGATATGGCCGTGAGCAATGCGCCGTACAGGAGCTCTCTTGTACTGATTTTCACAGTTATTGCATCCTCCTTTTTACAGGTGTATATACACTTGTCTCTCTGCAGTATACTATGTGTTAAGGTAAACCGCAACCACCTAGGGTAGAGTAAGGTAGGGTAGGACTAAGAGGTGTATGTCGTGACTAACGAAGAAAGACGCGCTGCTATTCTAAGGGCTCTGTCCGACAGCAAGCGACCCATCACGGGGGCACAGTTTAGTGGAACCTTTGGCGTGACGCGGCAGGTGATTGTGGCTGATGTGGCAATTTTGCGCGCCCGCAATGAACCGATTGTCGCCACGACCCAAGGGTACATAATCTTGTACGCATCCCCCGGAACGGTTGTGCGTCAAACAATCGCGGCGCGCCACAGCGCAAGCGCAGAGGACTTGCAGGCTGAGCTCTACACCATCGTGGATAACGGCGGTACTGTGCTTGACGTTACCGTAGAGCATCCCGTATATGGTGAAATCACGGGGACGCTGCGGCTGTCATCGCGTGCGGAAATAGACATGTTCATCGCGAAGTTAACCCAAGCGGGGGCGGAACCACTGCTTGTCCTGACCGGCGGGCTACACCTGCACACCGTTGAGGGGAGAGACGAGCAGGTAATTGAGCGCGTACTGCACGCACTTGCGGCCAACGGCTACCTTGCTGACGAAAGACACATGCAGGAAAACCCCTGTCTGGAGTAGAAAGTAAGTATTAACAGAGCGAGGGAGGGCACAGGATGTCGATAGAAGAAGGAAGCCTGACAGGTCAACTTGCGATACAGAACGGCAAGCTAGTTGTTTGGCCGCCCGCCGAGGGCGAACCTTTCCCCGTGCTCGTGCCATGTGCTGGGATTCAGTTGCTTGTCAATGGGCGGTTATGCACTGCCGATGTCGAGATTAAGCCGGAATCCGCAGTGGTGCTAACTCCGCTAGAAGAGACCAAGAAGGGGAGCTGCTTGGTAACTATCAGCGGGGATGGTCTTACAGCCACGGCGCGAGTTGTGCCGGGTGTCAAGATCACGCGGAGTCTGCGGGATTTGCCGCCTTCCACGCGCTTGACGCTAGCGGTAGATGAGACCATTACTCCTTTGCCTGCGGTCAACATAGAGGAGCTTAGGGCCCTGCTGCGCGCCGAAGGGGTTGTATTTGGGCTACAATTAGGGGTCTTAGTCCGTGCCGCTAATTCGCTGGTAGCAAATGACTTCTTGGTAGCTGAAGGAGTCGCGCCGCTTCCCGGTACAGACGCTAAGCTGGACGTATTTTTCACTGCCGAAGCCCGCGTCGCCGTGCTAACCGATGAAGAGCACAGCGTCGACTTTCGGGAGCGTTTCGAGTTTACCGGGACGGTTCCCGGACAAGTATTGGCTAAGAAGACACCTGCTGTTAACGGCACCCCCGGACGCGGCGTCAAGGGAGAAAGCATCCCGGCACCTTTGCCGAAAGAAATTCAGTTGGTGGCAGGCG
>QLUB01000231.1 GCA_018725205.1 candidate division NPL-UPA2 bacterium | reverse complement strand
TATACTACGGTAAGCGCCATGGGAGGGGGGTGCCAAGTGGGCTCCTTGGGTTCCGTCTGGTCGAGCCTGCGCTCCGGGGAAACTAGAGTCAAGAACAAAAAGCCGCCCGGTTTGTGTGTTTACGGCACACTTGAGCAGCCGGTGCACGCCACTAACCTGCACGAAGTTACCGCGCCGCTCAGCGCCAAACACCACAACTCCTTTGTGCTGGCGGTAGATGCCTGCTTAGGTAAATCCGAGAACATAGGCGTGATTACCGTGGGCCATGGGAGCCTCCGGCCTGGGGCAGGGGTGAACAAGGAACTCCCCGCTGTCGGGGATGCCTACATTACCGGCGTGGTCAATGTAGGTGGGTTTATGGAGTATTTTGTGCTGCAAAATACCCGCCTCTATCTCGTATATCGACTCGCCCAAACTATAGCCGATGGCATTCTGACGTTTGCCTCAGCGTGGGAGTCCAGGCGTCCCTGCTAATCTAGGCAGAATCATGTTGATCTTTTCGCCCGTTATCGCAAATTCCTGCGGCAGGCTGCCTACTAGCTCGCCGTCGGCTTGTACCGCAAGCGCGTGCGGGGAACTTAGTTTCACACGTTTGGCCCGAGAGAACAGAACTGCCGGGTGAGAGACATGGCCGCCCGTCATCACCCGCGGCAGCACCATGAGGAGTCCCATTTTCGAAAGCTCTCGGATAATATAGACGTCGAGCAAGCCGTCATCTGGTTCTGCGGTAGGGGCAATCATAAATCCGCCCCCGAAGTAGCGCGCGTTAGCTACCGCCACCATCCAAACCTTAGTAGAGATGCGCTGCTCATCCATCTCAATCAACATCTCGCGCGGCGAAAACGCGACTAATTGGCGTAAAATTGAGGCGATATAGGCGGTAGCTCCCGAGAAATAGCGCTTGCCCCAAACATTGGCCATGTGTCCGACTTCAGCGTCGAAGCCGGCACCGGCTACGTTAATAAAATACCGGCCGTCGGTCCGACACAAATCGACAGCGCGCACATGCCCCTCCTTAAGCACATGGCATGCCTTGGAGACCTCGCCATTCTTAAGCCCGAAAGTCCGGCCAAAGTCATTGCCGGAACCCGCAGGGATAAACCCAAGTGTTGCCTGCGAGCCGTCCACGCCGTTTACGACTTCGTTTAGTGTACCATCGCCTCCCATGGATACGACTACGTCAAACCCCTCTCGGACGGCTTGACGTGCCAGTTCCTCCCCGTGTCCTCGCTTCTCCGTAAAAAAGCTCTTTGCCTTGACGTCATGTTGCTCTAGATAGGCTGCCACTTCAGGATACTTTAGTCGGCACTTGCCGTAGCCGGCGGTTAGATTTACAATCAGCGCTATTTCTTGCACGCAATGTCCTCCAAAACATCAGGGCTCAAAGCGCACTGGCTTTGAGCTCTTTGCTACTCTTTTTTCGTGGGTAGAGGTTGCGCTTCGGCGGTGTTCATCCGGCATTGCCCTTGAAAGACGGCACCGTCCGCGATGATGACCTTACCTACTTCTATGTCGCCGTACACTTTGCCCGTGGACGAGATTTCGAGTAGCCCGGATGTCTTAATCCCGCCTTTTACAGTGCCTGCCACCTGCAGGTTGCGCGCCTGCACAGTAGACACAAGCTGCCCGCTTTCGCCAATCACCACGTCGCCGGAGCTCGTAATCTTACCTTCACATCTGCCATCTACCCGCAGAGTTCCCTTAATTTCCAGCTCGCCCGTAAAGACCGTACCTGCACCGATAATGGTGTCTATTTTGTCATTGGCCCGCTCATCTTTGAGATCTGCACGCGGCTTACTTTGTCCGAACAGAACATTCACCTGCCCTCTGTATTAGTGTAGTTACTTTATTCTGGCAGGAACCGCAGGGGGTTAACGGCCTGCCCATTCACGCGGACTTCAT
>QLUB01000230.1 GCA_018725205.1 candidate division NPL-UPA2 bacterium | reverse complement strand
CAGGCGCTCTCGTCGCCGTGCGCAACTAATCCGACCGCACCTTCACTGCCGCCAACTCCGCCGCTGTGGACGTGCACAGCCTTGAGGCCATAGAGCAGGCGCAAAGCCTCAACTTCAGTCACTACTGTACCATAGGCTACCGGGAACAGGCCACACGGCATGCCGTAGGGAGCATCGAGGGGCAGTTGCCCGAGAGCCCTAGAGGCTTCGGTAACCGAGGGGATAAGCTTCTCTAGGCCGATAGGCAGGATGAGGTGCGCTCCTAGCGCGACAAGGTGCCCGTAGGCTGCGCCGATCGTGCCGCCGTTCTTGCCGCCCACCAAAATCCCGACATTTCCTTCTGGGTCTAAGGCGTTGCCGCCCTTAACAAACACATCTAGGCCAGTAAAGTCTTGTAGCACTTCTGGCCACATGCGCTGTGAAATCTGACCTGCTTCAAATGCCAGCGGCTTAAGCCTAGTCTCCGGTGGAGTCAGGCTCCACTTTGATTCCGTGACAATGCCCGCCGTGTAGCGGGCCTTATCTACCTGCTCGCCCGTTAGTTCTTCGGCAATATAGGCGTTGGTGATGCCGCCTGCGACAATCAGGCGTCCCTGCTTGCGAGCCCGCTGCACCTCGGGCATGGACACCACCGCCTTAGCAATTAGCCGTTTGCTGGCGGCTGGCGTCAAGACAAATGTAATAGCGCGCATTTTGCTCCTCCTCTTATTGTGCTATAAACCCGTTTGTGTGGGCAAGAACACGGCAACACTGTAAGCGAGGTGGTTAAGATGACGATTCGTCCACGCGTATGCAAATCGTGCCATAAACAATACCAGCACTACGTGGGTGCGGCCATGCCAGACCAAGCACTTTGTTCAGTCTGTCTTGGCAATACTATTGTTATTACCAGCGGCGTTCACGACGATGACGAAAACATGTGTTAAATCGTGCTATTGGCGCAGGTGACAAACGGTGCTATAATACTTTAGCAACAAACATAGTTTACCCGTCACTTGACTTGAGTGTTTAGGTGGTGTAAATTCTATGGTGTTGTGCTGCGGGGTATAGCGCAGCTTGGCTAGCGCGCCTGCCTTGGGAGCAGGAGGCCGCAGGTTCGAATCCTGCTACCCCGACCAATCTTAAGTGCGGCCCCATAGTGAAGCGGTTTAACACACCAGCCTTTCACGCTGGCGACACGGGTTCGAATCCCGTTGGGGTCACCATCATGTGCCGGCGTAGCTCAACGGTAGAGCAGCTGATTTGTAATCAGCAGGTTGCGGGTTCGAATCCCATCGCCGGCTCCACCCTTTCCTTACTCATAGGGGCGTCGCCAAGCGGTAAGGCACGGGACTTTGACTCCCGCATGCGTTGGTTCAAATCCAGCCGCCCCTGCCATTTGTTACACGGGCCATTAGCTCAGCGGTAGAGCACCCGCCTTTTAAGTGGGGTGTCGATGGTTCGAGTCCATCATGGCCCACCACCAACATTGCGAGGATGGCGGAATTGGCAGACGCACTAGACTTAGGATCTAGCGGGCAACCGTGGGGGTTCGACTCCCCCTCCTCGCACCAGCTGCTTTTTGCTGCCTCTAGTCTTCGCGGTAAACCCACTCATAGATTGTCCAATCAAAATCTATGAGTTCATCCTGGCCAAAATACAACTCTATCTCGCGCTTTGCTGCGTCTACGCTGTCTGAAGCATGGATGACATTCCTCCCTTTGCACATGCCAAAGTCGCCTCTAATTGTGCCGCTTACTGCTTCAGCCGGGTCAGTCTTGCCGACGATGGCGCGCAACACGCTTACTGCCCTGTGCCCTTGTACACACAGCGCCACAACCGGCCCGCTAGTTATGGAGTCAATAAGCTTTGGATAAAAGGCCTTACCTTGGTGCTCCGCGTAGTGAATGGACGCCAATTCCCTG
>QLUB01000023.1 GCA_018725205.1 candidate division NPL-UPA2 bacterium | reverse complement strand
CGAAGCGGCGACGTTTCGGAGCAAGCGGGCGGAATGAAGCAGGAAGCCCGGACAGCGATACCGGGCATTCGAACAATTCTATTAACCTCTACCCAGTACGTTAAACACATTTGGGTATGTTGAAAGGAGCAGTGAACCCGCATCGCTAAGCGCATTCTCATAGTCGACAATGACCCGTTGACTTTGGATTTTCTCCGGGTTAGTTTTGCGGCGGCAGGCTATGAAGTAATAACGGCGCAGGATGGACCAAGCGCTTTGCGTGTGGCCATGCGCGAGCGACCTGACTTGATCATCCTCAATGGGGTGCTGTCGGGGACCGACCGCTTAGAGGCAGTGCGCGAAGTGCGCCGTAACACGCTTGTTTCCCATGTGCCGATCATGATTTTATCCTCTCGCGGCGTGACGCAAGACATAGTGGCGGCGCTAGATGCCGGAGCAGACGATTTCATTCAAACACCCTTTGAGCCTAGCGAGTTAATGGCAAGAATCAAGACCCAACTGCGGCGCTCTGGTCAGGAAAGATCCCTCAACCCCCTAACGGGACTCCCCGGCAACATAACGATTGAGGCGGAGTTTAAGCGCATTGTGGCTTCCAGGCAACCTTTTGCCGTCATTTATGCGGACATAGACAACTTTAAGTCGGTCAACGATGCCTACGGCTTTTTGCAGGGCGATGAAGGGATTAAGCTGCTAGCTGAGATTATCCTTGACTCTGTACATCGTTTTGGCAACCCCTACGACTTTGTGGGACATGTGGGGGGGGACGATTTTGTTGTTTGCACCACGCCCGACAAAGCAGATGGAATTTGTCAGCATATTATCCGCAGGTTCTCGGCCCAAGTTCCTTTTCTCTATCATCCGCTTGACCGCGCCCGCGGTTTTATACCGGGTGTCAACCGGCAAGGGCAGGAGGTACGTCACACTGTCGCCACCATCAGTCTGGCCGTGGTCACAAACGAGCGCAGGGAGATTGAGTCACATTGGGAGATTGGTGAGATTACCGCTGAGCTTAAGCGCGCCAGCAAGCAGATACCGCACAGCATTTACATCAAGGATTTACGCGGTACCGGAGAAGCCCAAGATGCCACGCTGACGGATCGGCATGACTTTACAAGTTTGCCACCTGCTGCATTCGTCACGGATGACTATGTGCTTAGGCTGGTCACCCCGCCTGTTCTCAAGCGTCATGGCTTGGCGGTGCGGGTGTGCGACTCTTTAGCGGACGCTGTGAATCTCGCCCCCGCTGTCCTGATTGTGGATACGGAAGCGCTGACCGCACAAAGAGAAGTGGTTTTGGCTTGGATCAGGGGGGGTAGACCAATTATTCTCCTGGGTGACCTACTCGACGACGCTCTGCACGGCTTGCCTGCGGGGATTCCAGTGGTTAGGCTAGCCAAACCTGTCAATCTTTCCGAATGTGCACAGCATCTAGCCTGCCTTTACAGGCTCGTTCTGGCCCGAACTAAAGCCGCGAACTTAAAGGCAGCAGCCGTCGGCGCCGAGGGACATATGTAGTCAAACAGCGGGCGACTTGACAGAGCTCTGCCTTAGTGTCATTCTAATTTCATCAGGGAGAAGTAGAGGTGTACTGTATTGCTCGAGCAGTCTGTGGTGGAGGAAGTCCGCGACATCCTCAAGGAACGCGAGTTTAGGTTAACTCCGCAGCGTGAAGCGATTCTTAAGATCCTGCTTGAACATAAGGAGACGCATTTGACGGCGGAAGACATTTATCAAATGAGCCGCGAAAAGAACCCAGAAATCGGCTTGGCGACGGTGTACCGCACCTTGGACTTGTTTGCGGGACTGGGGGTCCTGTCGCGCTTAGACTTTGGCGAGGGCGGCAGAAAGTACGAACTGGCTGGCGAGCGAGAGAAGCACTACCACCATCACCTCCTTTGCTTAGGTTGCGGCGATATCATTGAGTTTAACGAGGACTTGCTCGAGGAACTGGAGGGGCGCATCGCCGCCAGTAAGGATTTCAAAATTGTAGATCACAGTTTGCGCTTCTTTGGCTTCTGTCAAGCTTGCCGGGACAAGCATGAAAGCTAACCGCGACGAAGTCTTGCGGCGCCTCCGCCGCATCGAGGGGCAGGTAAGAGGCTTGCAGCGCATGGTGGAGGAAGACCGCTACTGCATCGACATTCTCACGCAGTTAGCAGCCAGTCGGGCGGCACTAACCCAGGTCGGCATGCAAGTCTTAGACGCCCATGCGCGCGGTTGCCTCACGGCTGCCGTGCAATCCGGTCAGTCAGAGCCAGCGATTGACGAGTTCTTAGATGCTCTGGAACGATTTATGAAATAGGGAGGTTTGACCATGCAAGAAATAGTTCTCACCGTAGCCGGGATGACTTGAGGCCACTGCAAAGCGGCCGTGAGTCGAACGTTATCGGCGTTGCCTGGTGTAAGAGCTGTGGCGGTGGATTTGGCGCATCGGAAGGTGACGGTCTCTTACGACCCGGGGCTGGTGTCAATCGAGGCTATGCGCGGAGCCATCGCCGCTGCAGGCTACGAGGGTAGAAGCCTGAGTCACTCTTAATATTGCTTCACAGGCACAGGCAAAGGTTTTGGTCGCTTCACTGTTAGTGGGATATGGTTTCGTTTGGAGGGAAATCTGTGCCTGAAGTTTACGACACGATCATTATCGGCGGCGGACCGGCCGGTCTGACAGCTGCTTTATACACTGCGCGGGCTAGATGTCGGACGCTTGTGCTCGAAAGGCTAGCCCCGGGCGGTCAAATGGCGACTACTGCGCATGTAGAAAATTACCCTGGCTTCCCCCAAGGGATGAACGGGGTTGATCTCTCGCTACGCATGCTAGAGCAGGCCGAGCGATTTGGTGCCGAGGTCATGTACGATGAAATAGAAAGAGCCGAGCTAACGGGTCCGGTCAAGGTCATTCACGGCTTAGGCGGAACCTATGAAGCGCTAGCAGTCATCGTGGCCTCGGGCGCGTCGCCGCGCAGACTAGGTGTGACCGGTGAGGAAAAATTCGTGGGCGCAGGCGTGTCGTACTGTGCAACCTGCGACGGTGCGCTCTATGCCGGCAAGCGCGTTGTGGTTGTAGGCGGCGCGGACTCAGCCGTGGAGGAGGCTTCGTTTCTTACTCGTTTTGCCGCCCAGGTGACGATTGTGCATCGCCGCGACCGATTTCGCGCTACGCCCATTATTGTGGAGCGGGCGCTGGCGAATCCAAAAATCCAGATTATGTACGACACCGTGGTCGAAGCCATCTACGGAGAGCGCGCGGTAACAGCCGTTGCTGTGCGCAACATCAAGTCGAACGCCACGCAAACGATTGCTGCAGATGGTGTGTTTGTGTATATCGGGCTGGTCCCCAATACCGGGTTCCTGCGGGATATTTTGCCTATGGACCAAAGTGGCTACTTACTCGCTAGCGAACTTGACCTGTCCACGCGGGAAGCGGGTGTGTTTGTGGCCGGCGACGTGCGGCCTAAGCGCTTTCGTCAGATAGCGACAGCCGTCGGTGACGGAGCCTTAGCGGCCGACAGTGTGGAGAAGTACTTGAGCGGAGTGACAAAGCATGGGTGATGAGCTCTATCGTTTACTGCCGCAAGTGGACGAGGTGCTACGCACTCCGGCTGCAGCCGTGTTAACTGCAAGCTTTGGGCGTAGTGCAGTACACCGGGCCCTGCGCGAGGAACTGCATCAGCTGCGTCTTCGGATTGCAGCGGGGCAGATGCAAGCGGGGGACATCCGTCGCGCCCTCGAGGGTTTGACGGACTCCCTGCAGCTTAGGCTCGAGCACAGGACAAAGCAGAACTTGCGGCGGGTAGTTAACGGCACAGGTGTTTTACTGCACACCAACCTTGGACGCGCGCCGTTAGCCCCTTCCGCTATACAGGCCATAGAGGATGCCGCGCGTGGCTTTTCGACGCTTGAGTATAACTTAGAGCGCAAAGAGCGCGGCTCTCGCCAAGATCATGTGCGTGACTGGCTTACGCAGCTGACTGGTGCAGAAGACGCTTTCGTCGTCAACAATAACGCCGGTGCCGTGCTCTTAGTGCTGGCGGCATTGACTAAGGGACGAGAAGTCATAGTCTCGCGTGGGGAACTAGTAGAAGTTGGCGGGTCCTTTAGGATTCCCGAGATTATTGAACAGGGCGGCGCGCGCCTGAAAGAGGTGGGGTCGACCAACAAGACGCACCTTGGGGACTATGAGCGGGCAATTACATCTGAGACTGCGGCATTGCTGAAGGTGCACACCAGTAATTATCGTATTATTGGCTTTACCGCCGCAGTCGAGACTGCGGCACTGGTGAAACTCGCGCAGTCACGTGGACTCCTAGCTATTTGTGACCTCGGTAGCGGCGTGTTAGTGCCCGATTTTGGCGAGCCTACGGTCAGAGAGGCCGTAGAGCAAAGCTTAGACGTGGTCACTTTTAGCGGAGACAAGCTCATGGGCGGCCCGCAGGCGGGAATAATTGTGGGGAAGCGCCAACATATAGACGTCATCAAACGGCATCCACTAGCGCGGGCTTTGCGCATTGACAAGCTGACGCTTGCCGCCTTGGAGGCTACCCTTCGCCTCTATCACTGTAGCGAAACAGCAGGGGAAGTGCCTTTGCTGCGCATGTTTAGGCGCACTTGCGCCGAGCTGCAATCGGAGGCGGAGTCCCTAGCGGTCGCCATAAACAACATAGATGCGCTCCGGGCGACGGTAGTTTCTGCTTCAGGGCAGATGGGTGGCGGCGCAATGCCGGAACAGGAGATCCCGAGCGTGGCAGTCGCTATCAGTTCAGATGGATTCAGCTCGGTGCAGCTTGAAGAAGCCCTGCGGAAGGCCCCGGTGCCAGTCATTGCCCGCTTGGTGCAAGATGAAGTGTGGATTGATATGCGTACTTTGCTGCCGGGTGATGCCGGTGACATAACCGCAGCCCTAACAGCAATCGCGGGGAACATATGAAGCACCTAATCGTGGGGACGGCAGGGCACATCGACCACGGCAAGACAACACTGATTAAGGCCTTGACAGGCATTGACTGTGACCGCCTGAAAGAAGAAAAAGAGCGCGGCATTACCATTGACCTAGGGTTCGCCTACTTTGACCTGCCGAGCGGACGGCGGGCGGGGATTGTAGATGTACCCGGTCACGAGCGCTTTATTAAGAACATGCTGGCTGGCGTAGGCGGCATGGATTTGGTGCTCCTGGCAGTGGCTGCCGACGAAGGGGTTATGCCGCAGACCGTAGAGCACTTACATATTCTGTCTCTGCTGCAAGTGAAACGCGGCATCGTGGTTATCACCAAAGCCGACCTCGTGGAGCCCGACTGGCTAGATTTAGTAGTGCTCGACATTGAGGAGAAGGTGCGGGGAAGCGTCATGGCCGATGCGCCAATGATCGCCGTGTCAGCCCACACGGGCCAAGGACTACAGGAGCTCACTGCCGCCATTGACCGCGTGTGTGAGGATTTGTCAGAGCGCGATGCGCACCTGCCGTTTCGGCTCCCCATTGACCGAGTGTTTACTTTACAGGGGTTTGGCACAGTAGTAACCGGGACATTGCTTTCCGGTTATGTGCGGGCCGGCGATCAAGTTCTGCTCTACCCGGAGGAGCAACCGCTCCGCGTACGCGGTGTAGGCGTGCATGGGGTGCAAGTGGGAACAGCGCAGGCCGGACAACGCGTGGCCCTAAACCTCGCCGCCGTCAGCGTCGAGGCCATCAGGCGGGGAGATGTGTTGGCTGCGAAAGGGCATCTGTCCCCCAGCATGATGCTTGATGTCCGCTTATCTTTGCTGCCTGATGTAGATAAGCTGATGGCTAATCGAGCGCGCGTGCGCCTCTATATAGGGACCGCTGAGGTCATCTGTCGCGCCGTGTTGCTTGACCGCGACGAGCTTCTGCCTGGCGAAAGCGCATATGCGCAGCTACGCCTAGAGGCGCCTGTGGGAGTCTTAGCGGGCGACAGATTCGTGTTGCGTTCTTATTCGCCATTGGTGACTCTAGGCGGAGGCACGGTGCTTGACCCTCTACCCAAGAAGCGCAAGCGCTTTCGCGAACGAGGCTTAGTAGAGTTAGCGGTGCTGGAAAGTGGCAGTACGGAGGAGATTATCAGCCAGTACCTGATGGAACAGGGCGAACACCTCTATACGCGCGAGCAAGTTCTCCGCGTCAGCACGAAGCAAGACCGTGAGGAGGCGCTCGAGCAGCTCCTAGCGGGCGACCACGTGGTAAGCGTGTACGCCGACGAGGAGGAGTACCTGTTTCATCGCACTCGACTTAAGGCCCTGCTGGATAAAATAATTGCTGTAGTGAGCGAGTACCATCACCGCTTCCCACTGCGCTCAGGCATGCCGCGGGAGGAGCTTAGGAGCAGGGTTTTTGGTGCCGCCAGCAGTCGGGTCTTTGCCGCCGTTCTCCTAGAGCTGCAGGCTGAGTCCCTCAGTCTGACGGCGAAGACAGCTGCGCTACGTGACTTTCGCGTGGAGTTTGCCGGCAAATGGAGCCGCGCGCGTGACACGGCAATCAGGCTGTGCTTGGAGAAGCGCTTTAGCCCCCCTGCAGTCGATGAGCTACGAACGGAAACGCGCCTGTCGCCCGAGGACACTAAGGAGCTACTGGAGGCCCTAGTTGAGACTCAGGAAATAGTTAAGGTGGCCGATGGCATGTATTTTCACGCCTCAGCTGTAACCCGCGCCCTCGAACTCCTGATACAGCATTTCCGTACTGAGCCTGAGCTCTCCCTTGCTGCTTTTAGAACCTACATCGACAGCAGTCGCAAATACGCACTCCCGTTGTTAGAGTACTTTGACCACCAACGGATTACGTACCGTGTAGGCGAGGCCCGCAAACTCCACGCGGCTTTTGACAATCGCGATCCCAGCATGATAGACTGACAGCGGGAGTAGATAGGTTCTGGTGTGCCTTCCGGACTTCAAATCCGTTAGCGGTCTCTAGAACAGGCCGCGGTGGGTTCGATTCCCACATGCTCCCGCCAACTAAGCATCCTGTCATCCCCCTGCTCTACCTCGGGCTAACAGGCCCGGGGCTTTTTTTGCCTGCGGCAGGAAAGGGCGTGTCGACAGAGAAACCTAGAGTCAAGGGGAGGGGGGCGCGACATGAACGTTAACTACTTCCGCACCTTTCTATGTGTAATTGAAGCAGGGACTTTTTCTGCGGCTGCACGGCAGCTAGGGTTGACGCAACCGGCGGTAAGTATGCAGATTCAGGCTCTAGAAGACTACTTTGGCGCCAAGCTGATTGAAAGGCACGGCCGCACCTTAGTGCTAACGCGGGCGGGGGAAGAGGCCGCTGTCAACATCACGCTCCTGATTGAGTCACTTGACGCGACGCGCCGGCAGATCGACGAGATGTCTACCGAAATTGCCGGTCCGGTGCTCCTAGGTGCTAGCACTGTGCCCGGTGAACAGCTATGTCCCTTATTGCTTAGCCTGCTGACCAAACGGTTCCCGCGCGTTCGCCCGCGCTTGGTAGTTGACAGCACGACGAATATTATCGAAAGGCTGGAGCAACGTGAGCTTGACCTTGCTTTGGTGGGTGCCCAGCCCAAAAACCCGACTCTCCGCGCGGAGCCTATTTTTATCGACGAAATAGTGCTCCTGATGCACCCCAGTAATCCGCTCACTGCACATAAGGCAGTGCCGGGCGAAGCTCTTTACCGCGAACCGTTTGTTGGGAGGGTCGCCGGCTCCGGCAGTCGTATGGTGTATGAGCGGGAATTAACAGCTTCAGGTATAATCCCAAGCAAGCTCTTAGTGGTAGTGGAGGTAGGTTCGGCGGTCGCAGCGGTAAACGCCGTGGAAGCGGGGCTTGGGGTTGCCCTGGTCTCAGTCTTCGCGGCGGAGAAATCGCTCAGGCAGAACGCGGTCGTCGCGCGACGACTTGCAGGAGTGACAATGCTCCGACCGTTTTACTTAGTGACCAACCAGCGTTACTTAAGTCGAGCCGTAGCCGAAACTGCCGCTCTGTTGCGCTCACCTGAAGCGCGCCAAGCAGTGGAAGGGAGGCGAGCGCTGTGGTCGTTAGACTAACTTCTCTGTCGCCGGGCGGTGGCTGAGCCAGCAAATTGGGGCCGGGTGCCCTAAGCAGTCTCTTGGTGAACCTGCCGAAACATGTGGACCCGCGCGTGCTTGTGGGTCTAGAGACCAGCGACGACGCCGGCGTCTATCTGTTGCGCGATGACTTAGCTTTAGTCCAGACCCTTGATTTCTTTTCTCCCCTGACCGATGACCCATATATGTTCGGTCAAATCGCCGCTGCCAATTCCTTGAGTGACATCTATGCCATGGGGGCACAGCCGCTTACGGCGCTGAATATAGCGTGTTATGCGCCTTGCGTGCCACTGTCGGTGATGGGCGAAGTGCTGCGCGGGGGCGCAGACAAAATAGCCGAAGCGGGTGTTGCGCTGCTAGGCGGTCACACCGTCGAAAACGCCGACTTCAAGTATGGACTGTCAGTCACCGGCGTGGTGGACCCTAACAAGATTATTAAGAACAGCGGTGCCAAGCCTAGGGATAGCATTATCCTGACCAAGCCGCTTGGCACAGGCATCATATCGACAGCTTATAAAGCCGGTCTGGTAGATGAAGCTCACATGCAGGCCGCCCTTAACATTATGGCCGAACTAAACAAGACAGCAGCAAAAGTCTTCGCTGCCTACGAGGTGCATGGCGGCACTGACATCACCGGCTTTGGGCTGCTAGGGCACGCGGTCGAGGTGGCGCGTGCCAGCCAAGTAGAGATTGTGCTGTCGGCCAGCGAACTCTTACTCCTTGAAGGTACGCTAAAATACGCCGCGATGGGCCTGATACCTGCGGGTGCCTACCGCAATGCCGAGCACTTCGGCAACTCAGTGTCTATCGACCCTGCGGTGCCCGAAGCTTTAGTCGATGCCTGTTACGACCCACAAACGAGCGGGGGGCTGTTGTTCGCTTTGCCGTCAGCTGAGGCAGGCTTAGCCTTGCTAGCGCTCAAGCAGTCAGGTGTCAGGGCTGCCCAGGTGGGCTTCTGCCGCGCAGGCAACGCTGGGCGCGTGTTGGTGAAGCAGTAGGACCCCAGACGGCAACCACTTGCATACTCCTCACAGGAATGTTATGCTAAACGCAACAACTTCATATCTGCTGAATGAAGCTAGCGGAAGAGACCCCGGTGGGGCGCCGAAGGAGCACGCGTGCAGCTCGCCAGTTGCAGGCCAAACTCTCAGGCAAAAGGACCGCTATGCGGACAGCACTCTGGAAAGCCAACAGGTGGCACCGAAGGGGCAAGTGGGCACTGTTCTAGCCCGCGAAATCTCTCAGGTCAGTCAGGACAGAGAATGGGCGGCAGGCTTTGCCGTTCGTTTTTTTATTTCAAATGGCGAAAGGGGGCCTTGCTCATTGCTACTGAAAAACGTAACTCAAGACATCGTGTTTGAGAAACTCGGCGAAATCCTGCGGTGTCACCCGGAAATTTGCCCCTGCGCGCGGTGCCAGCTAGATATCGCGGCGATTGCCCTAAATCACTTGCAGCCGCGCTATGTGGTCTCCGACCTCGGCGAAGTGATAACGCGCACCGGCAGCCTTGACGCCCAGATTTCTGTTGACACCATGCTCGAGTTAACTAAAGCCATAGCGATAGTCAGCCGCTTTCCTAGACATGCAGAGAATTCAGATCATAAGTAATAACCCGCTTATTGTCTTCTGCGCGGATGACTGCTTTGTGTCCGCGGAAAGCGTTCTGCCTGTGCTTCTTAAAGTGCGCGACCTCGTGCACCTTGGACATCACCTGCTTACGCATCCGTTAGCGGGGAGCCTAAAGCCTAACGAAAACCCATATCGCTCGGTAGTGGTTACTAAAGAAGCCTTGGGCGTAGACTACCAATCAGTGCAACTGGTGGAAGGTGCTATCGCGGTTTCGCGCCGCATGTTATCTGAGAAACCCTACCGCGCCTGGTCGCGAGCCGTGCTCGCTGACTTGCAGCTGGTGGATAAAGCGCTCTTGGCAAGTGCACTTGAATCGTTAGGTAAGGACATTTCAATTTAAAGGGGCGTGACTTCATTGACAGACTTGTGGGACATCATTATTGTGGGCGGCGGCCCAGGCGGCTTGGCTGCCGCTATGTACGGGGCGCGCAGCAAGCAAAAGACTTTGCTGATCGAGAAGGGCAAGACAGGCGGACAAGCTGCGACGACTTGGGACATGGAGAACTATCCGGGCTTTGCCAAGGGGACAACAGGGCCAGGTCTAATGCAGGCGTTTACTGATCACGCCACTTCGTTTGGCGCAGAAATTGTGCGCGGCGAGGTAGTAGACGTAACTGCCGACGACAAAATTGTTACCCTCAAGGACGGGACAAAATATCACGGGCGCACGCTCATCTTCGCGCCGGGAGCCGTTCCGCGCACGCTAGGCGTGAAAGGGGAAAGCGCTCTGCGCGGCAAAGGCGTTTCCTATTGCGCGACTTGCGACGCCGATTTCTTCACGGATCTGGATATCGTCGTGCTTGGCAATGGGGATGCCGCGATTGAAGAAGGCAGTTACCTCACGAAATTCGCCAACTCTGTTACCGTCGTCGTGATTCACGATGAAGGAGTCCTCGATGCGGCCCCTATGTTACAAGAGCGTGCCTTCCGCAACCCGAAAATGAAATTTGTGTGGAATTCTACCCTGCAGGAGATTCGCGGGGACGGCATCGTGGAAGGCGTAGTTCTGCATAACGTCAAAACCAACGAGCTTACCGAAATGGAGACTAACGGCGTATTTATCTATGTCGGAACAATCCCCCAGACCGGCTTCTTACAGGGTAAAGTGAACCTCGACGAACGTGGCTACATTATTACCAATGAACAGATGGAAACTAACGTTGACGGCGTGTTTGGCATCGGTGACGCACGCGTAACTTACTTGCGGCAGGTCATAACTGCGGCTGCGGACGGGGCTATTGCCGCTGTCGCTGCTGAGAAGTACATCATCGAAGAAGAGGGCTTCAAAGAGTCTGTCCTTGCCGAAGAGCGTCCTGTAGCTGTCGTCTTCTGGACACCTATGAGCAACAGATGCCTAGAAATGATGCCTAACATCGAGTCTGCCCTCACAGTTTTCGGCGACAAAGTTAAAACATGGAAATTAGATACCTACCGTAACCGCCGCGTGGCTTCACGCTACGGTGTCACGCAGAACCCAACGATTGTGTTTTTCCACCGCGGTCAAGTGGCCGCTCGCTTGGTAGACGCCGAGATAACGGCCGAAGCCATTAACACTACACTGGTTGCGTTAGTGAACTAAGCCCAGAGGAGGTGAAAAAATGATTGAAGTCCACAAGGATAACTTTGACCAAGAAGTGCTGCAAGCGGACGGCCTTACCGTAGTTGACTTTTGGGGTCCTAAGTGCGAGAAGTGCTTGGCCCTGATGCCAGACTTCTACCGCATCGCGGAGCAGTACGCAGGAGAAGCTAAGTTCTGTAAACTCGATACTTCTGGCAATCGTCGTTTGGCCATTGCCCAGAAGGTCTTAGGTCTGCCTGTGATCGCCTTCTATCGCGGCGGAGAGAAGATTGCCGAGTTAGGACCGAGCGAGTGCAGCGCCGAAAGCATCGAAGCTAAAGTCAAAGAACTAATTTAGGGGGTGCTCGCATGCGTTTGGAATTGCGCAACATCACAATCAAGGACGTGCGTTTTGGTGCACAAACGGAAGTTAACGGCGATGTGCTGTACGTTAACAAGCAAGAGATGGTCGATGCTCTGCGGGATGAGCGTTTGGCTTCTATTGACATCGACATCGCCAAGCCCAATGAGGCTACGCGTATTGTGCCGGTTAAGGACGTCATTGAGCCGCGCGTAAAAGTAGAAGGCAGCGGTGGCGTGTTCCCGGGATTCGTCAGCAAAGTGGATATGGTCGGTAGCGGTGTAACGCACGTGCTTAAGGGTGTGGCTGTGGTCACAACCGGCAAGATTGTCGGATTCCAAGAAGGGATTATCGACATGAGCGGTCCGGGCGCGCAGTACACCCCGTTCTCCGACACGCTTAATGTCGTCCTAGTGGCGGAGCCCGTACAGGGGCTTCTACAGCACGACCACGAGGCTGCGCTGCGCACCATGGGGCTTAAGGCAGCGGCATATCTCGGGGAGGCCGGGCGTCACGCCAAGCCGACACAGACCGAGGTTTTCGATTGCCCGCCCTTACCTCAGGCACTGTTGCAGTTTCCTGGGCTCCCGAAAGTCGCCTATGTGTACATGTTACAAAGTCAAGGGTTGCTTCACGATACTTATGTCTATGGCATTGACGCCAAGCGCACTTTGCCTACGTTCATTTATCCCACGGAAGTTATGGATGGCGCGATTGTCTCGGGTAACTGCGTGTCGGCCTGCGACAAGAATACGACCTTCCACCATCAGAACAGCCCGGTCATCCATGAACTACTAGCCCGGCATGGCAAGGACTACAACTTTATTGGCGTGGTGGTCACTAACGAGAACGTGACACTGTCAGATAAGGAGCGCTCCTCTAACTTTACTGCCAAGTTGGTGGAGTGGCTGGGAGTTGACGCCGCGATTATCTCGGAGGAAGGCTTTGGCAATCCCGACGCTGACCTGATGATGAATTGCGTTAAGCTCGAGAAGAAGGGCATTAAGACTGTATTGGTGACAGATGAGTACGCCGGACAGGACGGTGCCTCTCAGTCCTTAGCCGATGCTGACCCCTTGGCTGACGCAGTGGTAACCGCAGGTAACGCCAATGAAGTCATTGTTCTGCCGCCTATGCAGAAGCTGCTTGGTCACAAGGAAACCGCAGATGTTATTGCGGGAGGTTGGTACGGCTCACTAGCCGCCGACGGCTCCATTACCGCAGAAATCCAAGTCATTACCGGTGCGACTAACGAGCTTGGCTTTAGTAAACTGACGTCTAAGGGAGTTTAGTGGGCTGGCACTTAGCACATGGTACTTTGGAAAGCGGAAAGCGGAAAGCGGCACATGGCACATAGTAGAGCGTCGTGGTGGGGAATGTGCTCAGTGAATGGCACTTGGTGACGCACATCAAAAAAGGAGGTCAAACAAATGCTCAAGGACAAAAAAGTGATCATTCTCGGTGATCGCGACGGAGTGCCCGGACTCGCCATTGAAGAATGCGTGAAGTCTGCGGGTGGCGACGTAATGTTCTCTGTCACCGAATGCTTTGTCTGAACGGCCGCAGGTGCCATGGACCTAGAGAATCAACGTAGGGTAAAGGAAATCGCTGAAAAGAACGGCCCCGGGAACGTCATTGTAGTTCTCGGTGGCGCGGAAGCAGAAGCCGCAGGCTTAGCTGCCGAAACTGTTACCGCAGGCGACCCTACCTACGCAGGTCCTTTGGCCGGAGTCCAGTTAGGACTCGCAGTTTATCACATTTTTGAACTGAAAGATCATGTTGATGCCGGTGTTTACGATGAGCAGATCAGCATGATGGAGATGGTACTCGACGTGGACGCCATTATTGCCGAAGTCAGCGGCATGCGTAAATCGCACAGCAAATACGGGCAGTAACCGTCGCTCCTAACCGAAGGGGGGAAAAACATGAGCAACCAGAAATTTAAGGTGGTTCACTATCTGAACCAATTCTACGGTGGTATCGGCGGTGAAGACAAAGCCGGCCACCTTCCGGAAGAGCGCGCGGGAGCGCTAGGCCCAGGGCAGGCGCTACAGTCAGCTCTGGGTACGGATGCTGAGATTGTAGCCACGGTGATTTGCGGCGACGGCTACTTCGCCGAGAATCTCGACGTAGCCTTGCAGAGCGTCATCTCGATGATCAAAGCCCACGCTCCGGACCTCGTCGTGACGGGTCCCGCGTTTAATGCCGGGCGATATGGAGTAGCTTGCGGCGCAGTGGCTAAAGCTGTGTTTGAGGAGCTTCACGTTCCGGTTGTGAGCGGCATGTATCATGAGAACCCGGGCGTAGAAATGTACCGCCGGTACGCCTACATGGTAAAGACCGGGAACAGCGCGGCCGACATGCGCAAAGCCATACCGGCTATCGCCAATTTGGTTAAGGCACTCGGAAAACGCGAAGAAGTCACACCCGAAACTCACGCCTACATCCCGCAAGGTCTGCGCAAAAACTACTTCCATGCTGAGCGCGGTGCCAAGCGGGCCGTAGATATGCTGGTGGCGAAAGTCAACGCGCAGCCGTTTGTCACCGAATACCCAATGCCTCACTTTGACCGCGTTGCGCCGAACATGCCCATTGCGGACGCGCGGAAAGCTAAGATTGCGTTGGTGACCTCCGGCGGCATCGTTCCTAAAGGCAACCCCGACCACATTGAGTCCTCAAGCGCAAGTCGCTACGGCAAGTACGATATACAAGGTGTATCCGACCTGATGCCGGAGACGTATGCTACCGCCCACGGCGGATATGACCCGGTTTATGCTAACCTTGACTCAGACAGAGTGCTACCGGTGGACGTGCTGCGTGAAATGGAGCAGGCTGGCGAAATCGGCGTGCTACACCGTTACTTCTACACCACCGTTGGCAACGGCACTTCGGTCGCCAATTGTGCGGCCTTTGCCAAGGAGTTTGTCCATGAGTTAATTAACGAGGGCGTGCAAGCGGTCATCCTTACCAGTACCTGAGGCACCTGTACGCGTTGCGGTGCAACGATGGTAAAGGAAATTGAGCGCGCAGGTCTGCCGGTTGTACACATGTGTACGATAGTACCCATTTCTCTGACTGTGGGTGCTAACAGGATTGTGCCAACCGTGTCTATACCACATCCACTCGGCAATCCCCTGATGACTCCTGCGGATGAGAAGGAACTGCGCCGCCGCTTAGTGCGGAAGGCCTTACGAGCCCTCGAGACCGAGATTCACGGTCAAGTCGTATTTGACAAATAACCGCGGTGATGTGCGCAAGAATGAGGTGACAAGATTACATGTTCCCAGTAATTAAAGGCACAGCGTATACCCTTTTTCACTGCCCAAACATTCTTTTAGACCACGGCACGACGCAGACTGTGGAGCGAGACAAGAATCCGGCCAGCGAGTACCTAAAGAAGCTGCCCTCGCACCTTAGGGGTTTCGAGGATTGCCTCGCCTATCCGCCCAACCAAGCCTACATTGGGGCTTTGCATGCCCGGGAGCTCGACGCACTACCCAAACCGTGGTATCAGAATGGGATTAAGGAAGCCTCGCGCTTCGCTCCGTACGGCGAGATTATGCCGGAGGATGAGTTCTATGGCATCATGAAACTTGTGGATTCATTCGACCTTGTGCTGCTTGAGGCAGATTTTGCTGCTGCCGTACGCGAGAAGCTCACGCAGCACCCCGGCTTTAAGGGGGCAGACCTTAGCAAACTACAGAAGACATCCGACCAAGCAGCAATTGCACAGCTAGTAGCTGCGCATGTGGCTCTGCCCTTGCGCCTTGGCGACAGACTTGTAGGGTGTGTGCGCCAAGCGCATGACACTGACAAGGCTCTCACTGCGCAAATTATCTTTAAAAACCTTGCCTCAATGGCCTCGGCAGTCGTATCGATGCGCCAGCTCTTCTTAAAAAGTGGGCTTGACCCCAAGCAGGTAGATTACATCGTAGAGTGTAGCGAGGAAGCCTGCGGGGACATGAACCAACGCGGCGGCGGCAATTTTGCTAAAGCCATTGGCGAAGTGGTCGGCTGCGTTAACGCCACGGGTAGCGACACTCGCGGTTTTTGTGCCGCGCCTGCGCATGCCATGATTGTCGCGTCTTCGCTTGTGCAATCGGGCGTGTTTAAAAACGTGGTTGTCGTAGCAGGCGGCTCGGTAGCCAAACTAGGCATGAACGGCAAAGACCATGTCAATAAGCATCTGCCTGTACTTGAAGATGTCTTAGGCGGATTTGCTATGTGGGTCGCAGAAAACGACGGCGTAAACCCTGTAGTTCGCACAGATATTGTGGGACGCCATACTATCGGCTCGGGCGCGAGTCCGCAAGCTGTGATCCAGGCTCTAGTCACGGACCCCTTGGATCGCAAGGGGCTTAAGATCACGGATATCGACCAATACGGCGTAGAGATGCATAATCCCGAGGTTACTGTACCTGCCGGTGCGGGTAACGTGCCCGAGGCCAATTACAAAATGATCGCGGCGCTGGGTGTCAAACGCGGCGAGCTTGAGCGCGCCGGCATCATGGGCTTTGTAGCCCAACATGGTATGCCGGGTTTTGCGCCGACACAGGGACATGTTCCCTCAGGCGTGCCCGTGGTTGGTCCTGCTCGCGACGCTATCTTAGCCGGCCAAATTAGGCGTGCCATGATTATTGGCAAGGGGAGCCTATTTCTGGCGCGCATGACTAACTTATTTGACGGCGTCTCTTTCGTCATGGAGACGAACCCCGGCTTTCACGACATCGCTGACGCGCTGGAGACAGGCGGCTTCGGCGCACGCACGCGGGTTGGCATTACCTTGCTAGGCAGTGAGCATGGCCTGCAGGAAGTAGTGCGCGGGGCAGAGCTGGCTGCGCAAGCTAACCCAGAGCTTCAGGTAGTGCTGATTGGACCTGCTGTCGAAAGCGCACTCCCGCACGTACCGGCTCAGACCGAGAAAGAGCAACATGCGGCCATGGAGCAGATGTTGCTCGCGGGTAAGCTTGCCGCGGCCGTCACCATGCATTATAACTTTCCCATTGGCGTGTCCACGGTAGGACGCGTCATTACTCCGGGGCGTGGAAGGGAGCTCTTCTTAGCCACCACCACAGGTACTTCTGATACCGACCGCGTCTTAGCTATGGTAAAAAACGCCATTTACGGTGTAGCTGTGGCTAAGGCTAGCGGCATTGAGGAACCCACAGTGGGCATTCTGAACCTTGATGGGGCTAGAGCCGTAGAGCGGCATCTGCAGAAACTGAAAGACAACGGTTATAAAGTAAAGTTTGCCCAGTCCGTGCGGCAGGACGGTGGTTCCGTGATGCGCGGGAACGATCTCTTAGTGGGTGCCCCCGACGTCATGATCACCGATACGCTGACCGGCAACGTCCTGATGAAGGTGTTCTCCGCCTACACTACAGGCGGCGACTACGAAGGACTTGGCTATGGCTATGGGCCAGGCGTAGGTGAAGGCTACGACAAGATTGTCATGATTCTCTCGCGTGCTTCGGGCGCGCCTGTAATTGCGGGGGCTATCAAGTATGCGGGCGACGTGGCCAAAGGCAAGTTGTTAGCTGTTGTGGACAGTGAGTTTGCTCATGCCCGGAAGGCGGGCCTAGCGGGGCTGTGGACAAAAGAGCAAAAGCCTGCGGCAGCCGTAACCGAACAGGAAGTCACACCGCCTCCCACTAAAGTGGTCACAGAGGAAATTGCAGGCATCGAGATCCTCGACCTAGAAACTGCCGTACGGGAAGTATGGAAGGCGGGTATCTTTGCTAGCACCGGCATGGGATGCACCGGCCCCGTCATCCTTGTAGCTAAAGAGGACCTCGCCCGCGCCTTAGAAGTACTTGTCCAGGCGGGGCATGTGAGCGCGTAGCGACTCTCCGCTCTCCGCTCTCCTAAGTGCCAAGTGCCACTTTCCACTTCCCACCGTCAACCGTCAACCGTCAACCGTCAACCGTCAACCGTCAACCGTCAACCGTCAACCGTCAACCG
>QLUB01000229.1 GCA_018725205.1 candidate division NPL-UPA2 bacterium | reverse complement strand
TGGTCAACGCTACCCCCGTTGAACAGGAGTGCGCCCCACATCCGTGCGGCGCCACTCTAGTGAGGACCGCCTTCGTCGCCTCGGCGGCGGAGGAAGAAAAGATTGCGTTGCTCGAACAGCGTAATCAGGGAGCAATTCTGGTCGGCAGCATCATCGCTGCCCAGGCGTTCCCGGGAAGGGTGCTGGCGATGGTGCCAGCTCCAGGTTTTGAAAGAGTCGCACCCGCTGAAAAGCGGATGCGGGACGACAAGTTCACAACCTTCTAAGCGAAGGTTGTGAACTTAAAAGGTATCATTAAAAAACGTTACCCGGCACTTATGCGCTGGGTAACGTTTTTTTATTCAAAAGAGCCTGCGGGCGGTAACCGTCGGGGCAAAGGGAGGATAAAAAATGTTTAACATGAGCCAAAAAAACTTTGCCGCCTATGGCGGTGAGGTGAGCCCGGGCGGTGTGCTTGGGCATCTACTCTGGTACACAGTACCGGAGCAGGATATCACGCGGGAGAAAATCAGCAGCGCCATCGGCGCTGCTGGCATCGACAAACGGCACATGCCAATGCCGATCTCGCCCCGCGATGCGTTCAGGCGCGCGTCACGAATCACCGTGCCTCGTGGCGCGGAGAAAACCGCTTACCTCGTACGCGAGGTCGGCGGGCTTGAAAACGGTGTGCTTCGGCACATTGTTCGCGAACAGCGCCTTGACGGCGCAACTGGCGGTCGACGGCTTGATTACCGGCCGCTAGCCGCTTTACAAATAACGGACGATAACCCGTCCGTGAATGTGGACATCTTGGATTATTCCGAGATGGACGATGAATGCCGTCAGATTATAGACGGCATCAAGTCACGATACGACGTAACTCGCGATCATTATGATGCGTCGGCTCTCCGGCGCATGATCGCAGGTATTCTAGGGACGTGCCGTCCAATTGCTGTACGTCCCAGCGGCGGGGTGCATTTCGTACCCCAAAAATACGAAGCCACGGTCTATGCCGTGGCGGAACTTTTCCCGAAAATTGCGGGAGAGGGCCAATTTTGGTTCTTACCCGTAATCGACGCGGAAAACCAGCGCACGATGGTGGCAAAAAGCCTCGACAATCATGTTGAGACGGAAGCCGCCGCCATTGTGGCGGAATTGGGGCGCGTAATGAAGGGGCGACAAGAAGTTACCCCTTCATTAACAGAAAGGTACGTTAAGCGGGTGCGCGAAATTGCCGTATCCGTTAAGGAGTATGAAGAACTCCTTGAAACGAAAGCTATAACTGCAAAATCACATTTGCAGTTAGCAGAGCAGCAGATCCGTGCGCTGCTGTTGTCCGATACAGTTTCGTTTTCTGCGCCACCCGCACAGGAAACGATTTTTGAGCCGATAGCAGTTTAACAACATGCCGCCTGGCATGTTGTTTGAACTAAGTATTAACGTTACCCGGCAAATTTATGTTGGGTAACGTTAATTTATTTTAAAGAGCCTGCGGCCGGACATCGGCGAGGCGTGACAAAAGGGAGGAAAACATAATGAAAACAGAAAATTTGATGAATATCAGCCGCGCTGATTGCGCAGCTTACGGAAGCCCCAGACAAAAAACCCTTGGCGGCAAAAACCGCCGAGGGCGTGAGTGGATCAACGCGCGAACGCGCGAACTGGAATCGCTCAACAAAAAACAGCCTATATATATATACAGGCTGGCAGATATTTAAAAACAATTAGATGCGATAGTGCCAGCGCAATTGTCTGCGCTATCGCATCTTGTTTTATTGCCTGCGGGCGCGACAAGGCGCCGGGGATAAAGGAGATAAAAACATGTCAAAAAGTGTAACATACAAAACTGATGAGGGGGTAGAAATTACTCTGTCCCCCGAAATCGTCAGGGAATACTTGACGACCGGCAGTTCGTCTGTTGCAACCAATCAAGAGGTGGC
>QLUB01000228.1 GCA_018725205.1 candidate division NPL-UPA2 bacterium | reverse complement strand
CGGCTCGAAAATCGCCTGTCCGAAGAGCGCTTAGGTAAGCGGGCTTTAGAGTACACCTTGCCCACCGACGACGAAGATGACGACGACGACCTCACGGCCAGCGAACGCGAAGAAGCCGAAGAAAAGGTAGCCGACCAAGCTTCTGCTGCCTCCACCATATCCGAGCTCGAAGCCGAAATTAGAACCCTCAACAAACTCGAGCGTATGGCCATGACCGTGCGCGCGAGCGGCACAGACCGCAAATGGGACGAGCTCTCGGGACTTTTGCAAGACCAGCCCGAGATGCAAAGCAGCGGCATGCGCGAAAAACTCATTATTTTCACCGAGCACCGTGACACGCTGCGCTATCTCGCCGCCAAAATTCGCTCGCTGTTCGGCAGCGACGAGGCGGTCGTTATCATCCACGGTGGCCTGCTACGTGACGAACGACGCAAGACCGAAGAGCTCTTTAAGCAAGACCCTGCCGTGCGCGTGCTCGTCGCTACCGATGCAGCGGGCGAGGGCATCAACCTGCAGCGCGCCCACCTTATGGTCAACTACGACCTCCCCTGGAACCCGAACCGCCTCGAGCAGCGTTTCGGGCGCATTCATCGCATTGGGCAGACCGAGGTGTGCCACCTGTGGAACCTAGTGGCTAAAGAAACGCGCGAAGGCATGGTCTTTCAGCGCCTATTCGAAAAGTTAGAGCAAGAGCGCGAAGCCCTAGGCGGCAAAGTGTTCGACATACTCGGCAAAGTCAGCTTCGACAACCGCCCCCTGCGCGAACTCCTGCTAGAAGCGGTGCGCTACGGTAACGACCCCGTAGTCCGCGCGCGCCTTTACGAGGTGGTAGACCACGCTCTCGACCGCTCTGCCCTGCAAAAACTTTTGGCCGACCATGCCCTCACCGAAGATACCATGGGGTTAGCGCAAGTGATGCATATTCGCGAAGACATGGAACGCATGGCCGCGCGCAAACTGCAGCCGCACTTTATCGAGTCCTTTTTTGTCGAAGCATTTGCTAGTCTCGGCGGAACGATGCGCCTGCGCGAAAAGGGTCGCTACGAAATCACCGCCGTGCCCAATGCCGTGCGTAACCGCGACCGTCAGCTCTTTCGACGCGAGCCCGTTTTGTCGCGCTATGAACGCATCTGTTTCGATAAGCCCTACACCCACGCTCCCGGGCTCGCCTTAGCCTCGCTGGTCGCGCCGGGGCACGGTCTACTAGACGCGACGCTCGACCTAGTACGCGAGCGTTTCGCCGATGTGCTCAAGCGCGGCGCAATCTTTATCGATGACAACGACTTTTGTCAAAACGTGCGCCTCTTGTTTTACATCGAAGACGCCATTCAAGATGGCACAGATCTAGGCTTGGGCCAGCGCGTCGTCTCCAAGCGCGTGCACTTCGTGGATGTCTCATCCGACGGAGCGACTAGTCATGTCGGTTATGCGCCATATCTCGATTACCGCGCCGCGCATGCAACCGAGCTAGATGCTGTGCGCGCATTTCTGCCTAGCCAAGCTTGGCTCACAGGTAGCGTCGAAGACATCGCCCTAGGCTTCGCGGTTTCGCAAATTGTGCCTGCCCATGTCGCCGAAGTGCGCGCACAGCGCACCCGACTTATCGACAAGACTATCAAGGCAGTAAAAGAGCGGCTCACCGCCGAAATACAGTATTGGGACTATCGCGCCGCCGACCTCAAGCAAAAAGAGGCGGCAGGCAAAACTAACGCCAAGCTTAATTCCCAGCTCGCTGCCCGCCGCGCCGAGGAACTAGCCACTCGTTTGAGCAGACGCCTAGACGAGCTAGCGTCCGCCAAACGCATCTCGGCCCTGCCGCCTTTGGTGGTCGGCGGCGCACTCGTTGTGCCCAACGGTTTGCTCGCTACTTTGCTCGGCCGCAGCAGCGACACCGCTCTGCCAGACGCGCAGGCGCGAGCGGCAATTGAACGACGGGCT
>QLUB01000227.1 GCA_018725205.1 candidate division NPL-UPA2 bacterium | reverse complement strand
GATGAGGTGGGCAAGGCAGAACTGCATAATGGCGGAACTGGTTTTCATGAATTTCTGATAGGCGCTGAAGTAGTCGCAACTGATAACGCCGTCAAATGCGGGGCCCAGGAGAGTCATCAGAACTTCCGAGCTGCGAGTGCCGGCGATGTGGAAGAAGGTGAACTGGCGCGCCCGAAAGCACCATGTCCAAAACTTTTCTCCGGTGTCTTTGTGGCCGGTTTCATCGACGCCGAGCCTTTCCTCCCGGGGCAACGCCGCGCGGAGTTCTTCATAGGGTGCCGCGAGAGCATCGGAAATTTTGCCGGTCACTGCCTTGGCAAGCATTCCCCGACTCACTTCGACATTAAACACATCGGCCAGGAGCGTCTCGATGGTGCTGTAGGAAGTATGACATGCGCCTTTGAGATAACCGACAAATGATGTCATGCGCGTTCCCAGAAGACCTGCGGTGAGCACTTCCTCGGGCAGCGCCGTGCGGCGTATCTCGCCGGTTATTCTGTGTCGATACTTGCGCGCGCGGTGCTCGATGATTTCCACCGGAGATTCCTTCAACTCGATCTGTTGCTGAACATCCCATTCATCTAAAGGTTCCCATTCCTTCGGATCGAGATCCTGTTCGTAAATCACGGTGCGGTCGATTTCCTCTTCCGTGAAAGGCTTGCGCTCGTGCCGAGGATGCCCCTTCTGGCCGCCGCGACGGCGCTTGCGACGCTTGCGCGTCGCCCCGGGTTTCGGAGGCTTGACGATATCGCTGGAGGGCGGCTTGGAAGAGTTTGATGAATTCTTTTCGAGCCGCACGATCTTCTGCTCCAACTCCGCGATTTTTTTCAAGAGCGGCGCTTTCGCTTCGGCCACCGCCATGGCCACCGCCGCGTCGATGCGGGCTTGAACCTGTTTCTCGGTGTAGAGCTTCCACATCAGAGAGAATCCTCGGACAACTCTCGCGAGCAAGGCACCGCGCAAAGGCGTCGGCGAAACTGCCGTGCAAGAGGATAGAGATACACATCTTTGACGCTCGACAGCGGACCACGATTCAGAGTGTCGTTGCGCGTGCGGCCGGTGCTCCGCCCCACCTTGCGCCAGTTGGCCGCCTGGTAACAGGCGCCGGTGAATCGGGCGCGATCCACAAAGGTTTCCAGCGCCCATACTCCATGGCCGTATTTTTCTTCCCAGTCCCGACATATTCGCCGGGCAATCCGGCTGAGCACATGGCTGGCAAGATTCGGAACGCGAACCCAGGGGAGCACGAGAAAACGCGTGTTGTTCGTCAACAGCGACAGGTTCTGTCGACGCGCGGAATCATCCCACTCGATAAAGAGGTCGCGGTCTTTGCACCTCCATGCAGCTGAGCCGAACAGCAGACAGGACAGCAGACGCCCGTGGGCATCTCGAATCAGATATTTGAGATTCTCTCCGACTGTGTTGCGCAATCCAAGATAATGATGCTCAGCGATGAGGCGCTTGAACAGCGACATGTCTTTGGTCCCTTGATCGACCACTTGGATAGTCAGAGGCAGGAGACTGCATAGCGGAGCGTCTATCGGAGAGCGCGAATACTCCACTTGCGGCAGGCAACGATTACGAGCGTCATTGACTGGCGCGCGACGACGAGCTGGAAGCCTGACCAAACCTCGAGCTTCCAGCTTCAACAGCAACGTTCGACACGCCATGTCCTTGATCCGCCCGGAATCGTCGCGCCAGTCCCATGCGGCGCACAGTTCCCGTGATAGGCGAGTGCGGTGCCAGTCGGGATGTTCGCACAGCAATCGGCGAACCAGACCAAGCTCTCGATCGCATATCCGGCGCCCCTGAATGATAGTTTCCGCGTTCATCAAGGCTCACGTTATGCGGCCCGTCGAGGTGAGTCCAGACAAAAATGATGGCTGATCAGACTTTTTTTAGTGGACCCCGTGAACGGTTACCTCATCCGAAATGCATGCTCCACATTCCAGAGAGCA
>QLUB01000226.1 GCA_018725205.1 candidate division NPL-UPA2 bacterium | reverse complement strand
GGTCTCGACAAACATTATCCCGCCGCAGTTTTCTATCTCTTGCTGGGTGTGGGGCTGGCTCTGTGGCGACAGGGGCTAAACAGCGGGGGGCTAGACATAGTCTGGGGCCTGGCTTTTCTCGATATGGGCGCAAACATCGGTGAACTTGTGGTTCGGGGAGACTTCGCTAATCGGGATATTCTGCCGATGGTTTACCTCCTAGGGTTAGTGGCCTTGGTGAGGGGAGCCTTGACCGGGCTCGCTTACACGGCTTGGCAGCAGCGCGAGGTCATTATCAAGCAAGAGCAGAGAGAGCGCGAGTTTCGTCGCCTGCTACTCTTGACCTCTGATGTGTCCGGGGAGCTGCTCTATCTTGAAAACACACTGGCCCAACTAGAATCGGTGATGGTGCAGAGCCACCAGGTGTACAAGCGGCTAAAAACAGCAGGACTCGATGAAGCCGAATCTGCCTTGGCCGTGGCGAAGGAAATCCATGACGCCAAGAAAGATTTTGCGCGTCTGGCGGCGCGGCTCCGCCATGTGGTGGTTAGGGAAAGCCAGGGGAAACTGCTGGCACTGCATACACTCGCGGAAGTCGCGGTAAAAGCAAACCAAGCCCTAGCGAACGAGCAGGGCAAAGACATTACCATTCACTCTTCCATTGAAGGGCAGGCTGAGGTGGCGGCGTATCATCGCATACTAGCTATCATTAACAACCTGATGGGCAACGCCATCGAGGCCATCCCACAAACTGGTGTAGTGTGGCTAGATGTACGGGTGCGCGAAATGAACCTGTATATTGCCGTGCGAGATACAGGCATAGGGATTAGCGAACAAGACCTAGGCGTAGTCTTTGAACCTGGGTACACGACGAAGTATAACCCCGACACAGGGCAAGCCTCTACAGGTTTAGGCCTGGCTCAGGTAAAAGCCATAGCTCAAAGTCTCGCCGGCGAAATTTCGGTGCGTAGTGAGCAGGGTAAGGGCAGTACGTTTAGCGTACAAATGCCGCTACCAAGGGGGGATTAGGGTGCAGTACCGCTTCTTCGTAGTCGACGACGACATTGCCGTAAGGCGGATGCTGCAAGAGGTAATTCAGGACAGCGGGTTAGGTGTACTGGCGGGTTCTGCCAGTTGTGGCCATGATGCACGCCAGGCTCTGCTTTCCGCCGCCGCCGATATTGTCTTGGTTGACTTGCTGTTGCCCGATATGGACGGTATTGAACTGGTGCGCCTGTTGTCCGCGAGCCTGACGGCTTCTTTTGTGATGATCTCGCAAGTGCAGGCTAAGGTGATGGTGGAGGCAGCCTACGATGCGGGCATTGACTTCTTTATTCACAAGCCCATCAATAGCAGAGAAGTACGCGCTGTCTTAGCCAAGGTGTGTGAAACCCTCGCCCTAAAGCGAACTGTCAGCAGCATCTACCGCTCTATGGCCGAGCTCAGTGTCTCGACCGCGCCGCCGACCGCTACTTCAAGTGACAAAACGAGACTGCGAACAAGGGCTATTTTGCGCGACTTGGGCATTGGCGGAGAGTCAGGCGCACGCGATTTGGAGGAAGCGGCTGTTTTTATCGCTTGCGGCCATACAAGGGACACCGTATCCGTGAAGGACTTGCTTCTGCATGTTGCGGGGGATAGCCTTACTGCGCAAAAAGCGGCTGAGCAGCGTATGCGGCGTGCAGTGCAATCCGCTTTGCGTCACCTAGCCGCGCTAGGGCTTGAGGACTACGCCCACCCGCGCTTTGAGAACTACGCTGCGACATTTTTTGACTTTGCCGAAGTGCGACTGGAGATGCGCCATGTTGAACACAACGCGCCCTATGGCGGAAAGATGAGCCTTAAGCGCTTTATTAATGCGTTAGCGCATGAGGCTGTTGAGCGGTGAGATGAGTAATCGAAAATCAAAAAATAAAGACGAGGTGGCTTTCCGCCTTCCGCCTTCCGCCTTCCGCCTTCCGCCTTCCGCCTTCCGCCTTC
>QLUB01000225.1 GCA_018725205.1 candidate division NPL-UPA2 bacterium | reverse complement strand
TCACCTCGGTAATGCTGCCGATTTGTGCGGGCTGGTTGAATACCACCGCACACCCTCCAAAATGAGCGGCTCGTTTACTGCCCGGATTTCATAGCTTCTTTTTTCCATGGGTTAAACCTCGCTTTCTGTGATTTGTTGGTACTTATCGGCTCCCGCGGCATTAACATAGTTTAGGGATTGCAAGCGCTTGTCACCGCCTTTCACGGGCGGGAGTGCTAACAGTTTTCGCGCTTCGTTTAGCGTAAGCAGTCCTAACGGCGCGGCTTCGTGGAGCAGCTTAATCTTGGTTGCTGCGCTGGAAAATTCCAGTCGTTCCGCCGTGAACGTGATTTCCACGCCCGCCTTGCGGGTAAACTCTTGCGACAGTTGCAGGGCGAATGGCTCAATAACGCTTTCATAAAACGCGCTGAATTCGTCCTCGCTGTAGCTGCCGGATACAACTTTCGGATTGACGCCTAAATAGTCGTAAATTTGGCGGTTGACGGCTTCTATTTGTTCCTGCGGTATGCTGTAAGGCGTGGTATTTGTTGGTATGAAATCAAAGCGTTGGTCGGTCGCCGCCACGCCGCCGGAATTGGTCGGGTTGAAGTAGTCTGCGACAAACTGTTCCTTTTCCTTGCGTACCTGCTCGGGGTTGACTAACGATGTGAATTTGAGAACGCCCCGAATGTTCACGCCATTTTTGACGCTTGCAGCTATGCCTTGGTTGAGCGTCTGCGCCGTGTCCAGCAGAGGGAACAAGGGCGCGTTGTTGTCGCCTAAAAGGTCATTGCCGTAAAAGTGGCGGCGCAAGTGGACAATATTGCCGTAAGGGAAAGTCGCCTGCTTGCCGTCATGGAAAAGGCAGGTCATGTATAACTGCCCGTCCGTGCCGGGGGAAAATTCAACGCTTGACGGCGTGATGGGGTAAATTTGACTTACACCAGCATTGCCACGTTGCAGCAGGACAAAGGCGTTATTGCTTGTGAAGTATGCCGCCGCCGTTTTGCTCAAAAGGTCATAAGGGGTCATGTAGGCGTTCGGGGCTATTTGGAGCAGGGTTTCAAGCCCCTTGTCGTCGCTGTGTGCCGTGAGTTTTCCGGCGTGGCGGGCTATTGCGTCTACCGCCGCGCGGAATGTTGCGCTTGAATATGCCGTGCCGGAAAAGGCGGTAAAGCTGTTGTTGATTTCGATTATTGCCCGGCGTTCTTGCTGCTTGGGTCTGAATAAACTTGATAGGATACCCATGTATAAAAACCTCCTTTCGTGGTTGGTATTCTTTCAAAGGCGGCGTACGGGCTAATTGTTCCTTTAGGGCTAACCGCTCCGGCTCCCCGTTGCCGCCTGTGACAACTTTTTGTCCGTACGGGGGAAAAGTAAGCCTCGCCGCCGGTGTTTTGCCGCCCTGTTTTTCTCATCAAGGGCGGGGGTATGTAGGGCAATGTAGGGTCTGGACTAAACCTTCTATAGGACAATTTTTTTGAAAAAAACCTTCTATAGAGAGTTTAGGTTTTACCCTACATTGCCCTACATTGTTTTTGTGAAAAGCCTTTAATATCAATGCTTTCACGCTCCCGTCAAGAATTCTGATGCTACCCGCAAGCCGTAAACAAATATTCCCGCTGTAACCCTTCGCGTTTCAAAACCTGCGCCCTCGATTGCTGCCTTGAAGTCCTGCGCGCTGCGGATATATTCGCCCGTTCTTTCGCAATAGGCGCGGTATTCCCTGTATAGTTCGCCGCTCTTTTCTTTGTGGTGCTTGTCAACCTCGCAGCACTCGGACAGGAAGTTTGAAAGCCAGTCATTGGCGGCGCGGTAGCTGTCAATCGCCCGCTTGACGCACTCGGGCGGCGTGATGTGATAGCCTGCCTTGATGAAGCGTTTTGCACCCTCAATCGCCCATGCCAGCGCAGCGCCGCCAGCTTGACGGAACAGGTAATCGGCATAATTCTTGATGTCGGCTTTGCCCTCGATAACTGCGTTGAAC
>QLUB01000224.1 GCA_018725205.1 candidate division NPL-UPA2 bacterium | reverse complement strand
CCTAGCGCCTTGCCTGCTTTGCCTTGCTGGGCCATAGGGTAGCCGTCAAAGGTCGTGGGGGCATTTGAGGGCGTGCCGGGAATCTTAAAAAGTATGGCCGTTATCCCCCCTCCGGTAATAGATGCGGTGTACACGGCAACTAAGAAGGCAATTGCCACTACAGGTGACATGGCATAGGTAAAGGGTACGGCAAGGGCGACAGACATGGATGCGCTCACACCCGGCATTGCCCCAAAAGACAATCTGAAGACCAGTTGTCAATAGATCAAACAAGTTACTTCCTCCTCATCCTATAGTAATCCTTCGAGAAAAATGGCGAAATCACGCAGAATCCAGTAGCCGCGTGGCAGCATTACGCCTAGTGCACGCGAGAACACGAAATACACCGCAAATGTGGCGACAAACGAGCTCACCACGAGTGTTTTCGTGTTCTTTTGACCGACAATCCTAGCATATACCACGAAGAACACGAAAGTGCTGAGGATAAACCCTGCAGCTTGTAGCGACATGGCGTAGACAAAGAGAGCGGCCATGCCCAGAAACAGTTTGCCTTGGACAAACGAGGTAAGGCTGATTTGCCATAGCTGACTAAAGCCAAATTCAGGGGCTTTCCCTCCCCCGCGATAGACCTTCACCATGTTGACGCCAAGCAAGATAACTAGGGCGATCAAAATTGCCTGTGGCCAAACTTCCGCGCCCCACCCGGGACCTTCGGCTTTAGGCACAGTGGCCCCAATGAAAAAGTAAGCATACGTGAAGAAGACAACGAGTCCCGCGTTAAACAGAAGCTCTAATGCCACGTGTGTTAGCTCCTTTCGTGTGCGCTTTAGGAAGGGGCGGGGCAGCTGATAGTGCCCCACCCCTGAATACTACTGGGCCCCGTCTACTTGAACCGGTCAAACAGAGCCCGTAGCTTTGTGTTTTGTTCTGCCCAGATAGTTGTGAGATTTGCCGAGTTGGCGAATGCCGCCACATCCACCTGCCCGCAGCCGGTAAGACCGCGTACTTGGGCTAGGACCCCCGCTAGCTCCGGAAATTGCTCGCTTAGGTCGTGGCCTGCTTGCCTAGCGGCTTCATACGAGCGCACCAGCTTGGCGCGCGATACATAGGCGGGCTCTTTGCGGGAGAGAGTGTACTCAGCTAGGCGCAAAGGATTCGAGCGATAGGACGAAACCTCACCCGAGGGGAGCAAGTCATCGGTCGTGGTTACGGGGTCCTTCAGCACAGCTACGACTTTTAGCAGCAAGTGCTCTGGCAGGGCAGGTAGCTTAGGCCAATCCTTAATGTTCGGAGCGAGCCTTATTTCTGCAGATGCATCTGGCTTGGCAAATCCGTAATAGACGCGCTTAGCGTAGATGTCGGAATCGAACTCGTATACAGGGGACGCGTACTCCACGTCGATCTGCGTAGCCGCAGTTAACTTGCCGCCGTTTATAGCGGTGGCCGCGATGGAGCGCGCGTCCATGAGTGCCACGAAGGCCAGCTGCTCATCTGCCGGTATGGAACCTTCACGATGGAGAAAGTTGCGCGTAGTATGGCGGATAGAGAAAGCGCGGTTCGCAGGCACATCTCCCGCGCCAAAGCAGGGGCCACAGAAGGCACTGCGCATAACCACACCTGCACTAAGCAGTTTTTCGACTACGCCGCTGCGCATAAGGCTCAGGTACATGGGCTGACTGGATGGATACACGCTGAGTGCAAATGCGGCGGTGCCTGCGGATTTGCCCCCTACAATATCTGCCACGGCGGCGATGTTCTCAAACATGCCCCCGGCACAACCCGCGATGACCGCCTGATTCACATATAGACTCCCCTTGTTCAGGCAGCTGTCAATCCAGTGTGGGCCTAGCTCCTCGCCAGTGAGCCGTGCGACCTCTTTCGTCAATGTGTGGAGAATGTCCGCCGTGTTCGCCTGAACTTCCTCAATGGTAAATACATTGCTCGGATGAAACGGCAAGGCGATCATAGGCTTTATTGAAG
>QLUB01000223.1 GCA_018725205.1 candidate division NPL-UPA2 bacterium | reverse complement strand
ACAGTGGATACGTGAGCCTAATAAATCCCTGCAACACACTTTGACCGAGATAGTTTTCGGCAAAAACTTCGGTCAAGAAGGGCAGCCGTGTCCCCTGTACCGAAAGCAACGGCGCATCATAGCCCACGACGTTACCACTAACAAGCCTCACCGTCCCGCCAGCAATAATTTCGACTGCCCGAGCATCAATCCGAGCATTGCGAAAAGTTAGATTGATCGCAATCAATACATCTTCCGCTTCTCGTTGAGCCAAAACTCGATCTCCCCCGCGATGGGTGATACGTTCGCCTTCGGCATACTCGCGTTCTTCTCCAACTGACTGCGCCGTCCGGATGCCGTATCGTACCGGCACGGCCGGCATGGCTCCCGCCGCCGTCAGCTGCGTGATTACCAGCCCCCGGCAACCAGCGATGTACCCTGTCCTAACCTGAATTGCCATTGCCGATCCCTCCTAACTTCTAAATGCGCCGACAGTCAAAGCAGTTACAAGCGAATAGGTGATATACGTGTGGCCATCGATCCTGCGAAAACGTCCCGGGTCGAGTGCTGGTGTGCGCCACCTGGTGCCCGCAGCTACAGTGAGAACCAGGTCGTGGTCAAAGCCCTGGCTGCAAGGTGTAAAGCTGTCGATCGTGATTGTGATCGGTGCAGTATGGGCGTTTACAAACTCCAGTGCTACTCGTCCATCGTTTGCAAAATGATTCCCTGCAGCAGCTGCCGCTACAAATGTGGGAGCTGCGCCTGTCCCAGCCAATTCCTGAATCGTTAGTAAAACACTCATCCCCCAAACCTCCCTCTCTAGACGATTACCGCACTTGCGGCACTAAACGTTACAACTCGGTTAATAAGCCTACGCTCCTCATCTACTGCATCCCCAGCACTGCTAGCATATCGCAAGATGTAGCGCAATCCTGTTTCAGCATCGACAAATTCTCTTTGGTGCAGCGCACGAATCACTTCTTGCTCCAGTATGTCGAGGGTAACAAACGACGTCTGAGTAGCATACAGATAGCACTCCACGGGCTGTTGCCCGAGTGTATCACCTAGTCGCGCTGCCATCTTGACAGTTATATACGGCGACAGCGTACTAGCTGGCGCAAGAAAAGCTTGAAATACCCGGCCCCCAACTGTAGGGACAGCGCCCCTCAGCAGCACAATAACGCTTCGACGCAGACTCATTCCCATAACCTCCGATATGTCCGCTCGATCCCAGGAGCAGCTTTGGCAATCGTCGGCTTCAGTACAGCATGCCGGCCATCCCTAGCCAGCTCCAGAAATACCCCATACTCCATCGAGTGTGCCACGCGAATGAAGATTTGGTTACCCTCAATCGTCGTCGAACCAAACAGTCCTGCACGCGCATTCCCAGTCCTGTCCATCCATGGCGCATCCCGCTTCGCACGTCCTTCTAGCTGCCCGGCCCAGTTCTTTGCCAGCACTACTGCTGCACCTCTCTGCCTCCCAGCCCAAACCTTCAGATTCTCGGTAACCTCCATCACGTCACCCCCTCGAGGATAATATGTTGCACATAGATCTCACCGCGATACCGTCGAGGTATGACCTCCTTGATTCTGTACGTCACCCCAGCAACTACGAACCTGCTGTCGCCCGCATTAACAACTACGTCTGATGGGGCGAGGAGCAACCATTCTTTTGCTTGACGCGTGCCAGCTTCATCCTGGGATTGCCGCAAAACCAGCCTGGTGGGGAGCAGTCGCCCAACGAATGACGCAAGTGAGTGGGTTTGCTCCATACGGCCGCCCACCCCATCCGCTACGAACGTTGTCTGCGTAATTCGCACCTCGACAGGGTTCTCAGCAATCAATCTCCGGGCTGCATCCCGTCGTGCTCGAAGAATATTTTCAATCAACACGACGAGACTCCTCCGGCAAAGCATATCCCAGAGCTCTGCTGCCCACTCGCGGTACTAGGATACTATACATCTGCGCCATCGCTAAGCAGTGGTCACGATATGTCTCCAGCGAGATAAATTTATGCTTCTCGT
>QLUB01000222.1 GCA_018725205.1 candidate division NPL-UPA2 bacterium | reverse complement strand
CCCTGAGGGTCGGCGGTTCGGCCGTGGACATGGTTGACATTCCGATTGCTGGAAGGGCAGCCAAAGCGGCGACGACCATCGCGCCGGCGACCACCGTCACCCCGGCCCCGGTTGAGACCAAGGTCACTACCGTCTTCACCGTCGGTGCCCTCTCCTTTGTCCGCGCCGGCGTGACCACCCCCATTATCTCGGCACCGACCATCGTGGCAGGTCGTACCCTACTGCCGCTGCGCTACGCCGCCTTGGCGGTAGGAGTCAGCGCTGACGACATCTTGTGGGACGCCACTCGCCGCACCGTGACCTTGTTGCGCGGCGACCGCGTTGTGCAGCTACGCATCGGCGACAAGTTCATGACCATCAACGGCGTGGTTGTCCCGCTCGACGTGCCTGCGGCAATCTCGGGCGGCCGCACCATACTGCCAATCAGGGCCGTGGCGCTAGCGTTGCGTGCTCGAGTGGACTGGAATGCGACAGCGCGGACGATCACAGTCACCGCCCAATAACAGGATCGGCTTAGAATAATGCAGTAAGCAACGCTCCCAGTCGCGTCAAACGATTGGGAGCGTTGCAAAAATATCAGAGCAGGAAGGGTGCGCGACAAATGAACTGCAAAATAGCAAACAAGCTCTTTTCGGCAAAGCTATCCGGGGAACTAGATGTTAAGAGAGCCGCTCTTTTGCAGCATCATTTGGACGAGTGCCGCGACTGTGAGGATCTGCTAAATCAGCTGCAGACCGTGCTAGCTGTTTTGCGTGAAAGCCAGGTCTCCGTTGCTGTTCCCGATGGGTTTACGGCACGGGTGATGGACCGACTGCAGGCAGAGTCTCAGCGCGCTAGTCTGCATACACACTCTTTATTTAGAAAGTTGGCGTTTGCCGCTTCATTCATTTTTTTGCTGGGTATGAATGGTCTCTTACTTGACCGCTACCAGAGCGGCCAAAATCAGGCGGCACTAGATCCTCAAGCTGTGCCTGCCGGCGAACAGACTGTGGAATCGGTCGAGCCTAGTTTATTGCCTGGTCAGGCCGAAGGGATGGAAGTCACAGCGCCGCACAATCAGGCAGGCGTTCCGGCAGAGCAAGCGTCTCTCCAGCAGGCAAGTGACGGACTTAGCGCGGCCCCAAGCCCGGCAGAACAGCAGCCTGTTCCCGTCGCAGCTACAAGCAGGGTTACTGCCGCGCAAGGATTGACTCCACGGCCGCCGGCTCCTCGCGGTCAGCTAGTTTCTGTGCAAACGCCGCAGCCGGCCTCCGCAGAGCAGCCGATGGTGAACGCATCGCTTTCTCCCGTAATTATTCCTGATCCGGAAGTATTTATCCCTAAACGGCGCGTGACGGAAGGCTCACTGCTGAAAATAGCCGTGACGGATCTGCCGCGTGCTTCACGATTGCTGGCGGAAGCTGCAGCGATGCGTGGTTTGGCACCGACAGTCGCCAGCGTAGTGCTTGCGGCAGACGGGCGGCTCGTCATGCTCTATCGCTATGAAGTGCCTTGGTTCCAGGCTAACAGGTTCATCAATGATGCGCTGCACCTGGGTCTGGTGCTTGACGAGCGCCATTTAACTGAAGATATCAGCGTTGAATACGAACAGAAGCTGGAGCAATATCGTCAGCTTGCCGCCAGAGTTCATCTGGCTGAGGGAGCAAAGGCCGCTGCGCTGCAAGGCAAGAAAAATGCCCTGTTGATGGAATTGTCTAGGATGCATAGTGTTGCCAGTGACGCGCAGGCTGTGACAGTTTGGCTTGAGGGCTAGAGTAAGCGTTTTAGATTAGTGAAGTACAAACAAACAGGGAGCGGATACAGCCGCTCCCTGTTTGTTTTAGAGAACCTGTTTGTTTTAGAGAAATAGAGAGTAAAAATATCAGCTCTTGAAAAGCTGACATCGGCAAACGAGCAGAAGCTTGATGAGCTGTGCAAGACGATTGAGGAAAGAATCACTAAATTGCAGTTTCAGTTTAAATCAGGAAGCAATCATAAATATTCTTGACAGATGCCAGAATCTGTTATAC
>QLUB01000221.1 GCA_018725205.1 candidate division NPL-UPA2 bacterium | reverse complement strand
ACGAGAAGCATAAATTTATCTCGCTGGAGACATATCGTGACCACTGCTTAGCGATGGCGCAGATGTACAGTATTCTAGTACCGCGGGTAGGTAGCCGAGTCCTGAAATACGATTTGCCGGAGGTGTCTCGTCGTGTCGATTGACGGTCTTCTTCGAGCACGACGGGATGCAGCCCGGAGATTGATTGCTGAGAACCCTGTCGAGGTGAAGATCACTCAAACAACGTTCGTAGTGGATGGGGCGGGTGGTCGTATGGAGCAAACTCATTCACCTGCGTCATTCGTCGGGCGACTGCTCCCAACTAGGCTTGCTTTGCGACAGTTACAGGATGAAGCTGGTGCGCGTCAAGCAAAAGAATGGTTGCTACTCGCCCCATCCGACGTCGTTGTTCATGCGGGCGACAGCAGGTTCGTAGTTGCTGGGGTGACGTACAGAATCAAGGAGGTCGTACCTCGACGGTACCGTGGCGAGATCTATGTGCAACATATTGTACTTGAGGGGGTGACGTGATGGAGGTTGTCGAGAACTTAGAAGCCTGGGCTGAGAGGCAGCGGGGCGCAATAGTAGCGTTAGCGAGAAACTGGGCTGGGCAATTGGAGGGGCGTGTAAAGCGGGATGCGCCATGGATGGACCGCACTGGTAATGCGCGTGCGGGACTGTACGGTTCGATCGAGGTTCGACCTGACGAGATTCTCATCCGAGTAGGCCACTCTATGGAGTACGGGGTGTTTCTGGAGCTAGCTAGGGATGGGCGATATGCTATCTTAAAGCCTACAATCGATGCTGCCGTCCCGGAAGTCTCTCGCAGTCTCAAGCGGCTATGGGAGTAGAAAATGTCTCTCCGACGTAGTGTTATCGTAGCTTTAAGGCAAGCAGTTCCGGCCGTCAGTGGGCGTGTATTTCAAGCCTTTTTGGCACCTGTACAGGCTATGTCCCCATATATCACAGTTAAACTTCCTGCACGCATCGGGGACACCTTAGGGCATCAACCAGTAGAGTGCTATCTGTATGCTGCGCAGACGTCGTTTGTTGCGCTGGACGCACTAGAACAAGAGGTAATTCGCGCATTGCACCAAAAAGAATTTGTTGACGCTGAAACAGGATTGCGCTACATCTTGCGATATGCTAGCAGTGCTGGAGATGCTGTGGATGAGGAGCGTAGGCTTATCAACCGCGTTGTAACGTTTAGTGCCGCAAGCGCGGTAATCGTCTAGGGAGGGAGGTTTGAAGAATGAGTGTTTTACTAGCGATTCAAGAATTAGCTGGGACAGGCGCAGCGCCTACATTTGTAGCGGCAGCTGCTGCAGGGAACCATTTTGCAAACGACGGGCGGGTAGCTTTGGAGTTTGTAAACGCCCATACTGCACCGATCACAATCACGATCGATAGTTTTACTCCCTGCAGTCAGGGCTTCGACCACGACCTGGTTTTCACGGTAGCTGCGGGTACCAGATGGCGTACACCGGCACTCGACCCAGGACGTTTTCGCAGGATCGATGGGCACACGTATATCACCTATTCGCTCGTCACGGCTCTGACTGTCGGCGCATTTAGAAGTTAGGAGGGATCGGCAATGGCAATCCAGGTTAGGACAGGGTACATCGCAGGCTGTCGAGGGCTGGTAATCACGCAGCTGACGGCGGCGGGAGCTATGCCGGCCGTGCCGGTGCGGTACGGCATCCGGACGGCGCAGGCAGTTGGGGAGGAACGCGAGTATGTCGAAGGCGAACGTATAACTCAACGCGGGGGAGATCGAGTTTTAGCTCAGCGGGAAGCGGAAGATGTATTGATTGCGATCAATCTAACTTTTCGCAATGCTCGGATCGATGCTCGAGCAGTCGAAATCATTGCCGGTGGAGCAGTGAGACTTGTTAGCGGTAACGTAGTGGGCTATGATGCTCCGTTGATTTCAGCGCAGGGAACACGATTGCCCTTCTTGACCGAGGTTTTTGCCGAAAACTATCTCGGTCAAAGTGTGTTGCAGGGATTTATTAGGCTCACGTATCCACTGT
>QLUB01000220.1 GCA_018725205.1 candidate division NPL-UPA2 bacterium | reverse complement strand
TTCACCGGAGACATAATCCGGGCAGTGACGGTGCTAATCATAGCGTGTCCTTGCGCTTTGGTGCTTGCCACGCCTACTGCCGTCGTAGCAAGTGTGGGCAATGCGGCGAAACGAGGAGCCCTAATCAAGGGTGGAGTGACGGTAGAAAAACTCGCGCGCATCACAACGCTGGTGTTTGACAAGACAGGCACTCTAACGCTTGGGAAACCACGGGTGACAGCAGTGCAGCCGTTTGGCAACCACACAGAACACGAAGTGCTGCGCATCGCTGCAACCATCGAGCAGTCTTCCCGCCACCCACTAGCACAGGCGGTCACCGCTGCAGCCGGCACAGTTCCTCTCAATGGGGCTGACAACGTGAAAGAACTACCCGGTCGCGGCATGAGTGGCGAAGTAGAAGGGAAGCGAGTGGTAATCGGCACGGTCCGGCTACTTGAGGAAAGTGGAGTAGTGATTACGCCCTCACACCGCCAGACCGCAACTGACAATCAGGCTAGGGGTTGGACGGCAGTCTGGGTAGCTAGGGATGGCCAAGTGATGGGGTTAATTGCATTAGGCGATACGATACGTCCGGGTGCTAAAGAGATGCTACAAGAAATCGCTAAATCAGGTGTGCATGAAGCAGTGCTCCTTACCGGTGACAACAAGGGTGCCGCTCAGCACGTAGCGCGCGAGTTAGGGATAGCGAGATTCTTTGCGGACGTCTTGCCCACAGAAAAATCCGATGTGATTGCGGCGTTACAAAAAGAAGGCAAGCGAGTCTCCATGGTGGGTGACGGCATAAATGACGGACCAGCACTGGCGGTGAGCGACGTCGGAATTGCCATGGGTGCTGCCGGATCAGCAATCGCCATTGACACGGCAGACATTGCCCTCTTGGGCGATAGACTTGCAGCAATCCCAGAAGTTCTGCGCTTAGGACGCAGGACGTACGGCATCATTCAGCAAAACATCTACGTGTTTGCCTTGGCGGTAAACATGATTGGCATGGCAGTGGCCTCACTTGGAATGATGGATCCGATAATGGCAGCTCTTGTTCACAACATTGCCTCGATCTTTGTGGTCGTCAACTCCTCGCGTCTCATCAGTGTGAAATAGATAGGTCATACTTGGATACCTGATTTTTCGGAAAAATTATAACTATGCGTGCGGCTTAATCTTCAAGCTCTCCATGATTTGACGTTGTGGTTTAGTGATTTCCGTGAGGAACCGTGTATTCGTCGATGAGTCCGGTTTCGCGCATCTTTTTACCTGGACAAAGAGCCTGCCATCCATAGAGGCAGAACTGTGAATGCGAAGACGTTTCATGTCCAATTTGAAGACAAGGGGGTTAATCCATTGGAGCACGTGATTAACAGGGTCCTAAAGGCCTTCGAGTTAACCGCTGATTTTTATAGCTTTATCCCCGAGGCCGGGTTAGCTTTGGCTATCTTAGGTGCACCAGCCAATAAGATTGGCGAGCAGGCCTGGTGCATCGTTGGAGCTCGAGAAAGCTATTTAGCTGCTTGAACACGAAGTTCAGTATCACGGGCAACTAATTCGTTACGCATATGCCAATAGACTAGGTTTTCTGAACAGCTGGAGTGCGCGTTATAGTAGTGTTTTGTCACTCGGTCGGCAAACCATGCTCCTTTAGCCGAGTTTTGGCAAGTTGGGGCAACTGCTCTAGGGCCAGCCTATAGTATGTGGCTATGTCTTAGACCCACCGGATGGCGGCTCGGTAATTCAGTGTAAAATTAATTAATTGGGGAGGGGCCAGCGATGCATATAGAAAAGAATGCCATATCGGTAAATGGAAATATTTTTGAATACGCAGTTGCGGGCACTAAAAGCCCGGCTATTATTTTAATCAATGGTGCCGGAGGGGCCCTTCCCCAGCATCCCAATTGTTGTCGTTGCCGGCAGTAAACCTGCTTTTGGCTGGATTATGCCCAGGGCAATAAAGGAAGCAAGGTTGAACCATGTAAGCGTCAAATGCTACTTACCTCGCCCTTAGCCCTTCCGCAGGAGCTGCTGTTTGGCGAT
>QLUB01000022.1 GCA_018725205.1 candidate division NPL-UPA2 bacterium | reverse complement strand
TTTTCATGGCCTCTAGGATCACGACGGGCTGCGCATACTTAACCGTATCCCCCACTCTGACCTTGACATCTAGGATCGTGCCGGGCATAGGGCAGACCACAGCGCCTGCTCCGGCAACTGCCTTGGGAGCTTGGGGTTTGGGAGCAACCACTGGCGGCGAGGCTTTCGCAGGGGCTACAGGGGCTACTGGAGCTACAGGTGCCGCGACGCTAGCAGGTTTTGGCACTACGGAAGCATGCTGCGTGACGCCGCATTCTTCTACTTCGACCTCATAGGCTTCACCGTTGACAACGATACGAAACTTTCTTGGCATCTCTTTGTCCCCTTCCTAATCGCTCTTGCGTTCTGCTTCTGTACGTGCGGCCTGTTGCCAGGCAGAGGGTTGCTCGCGGCGAATGGCGACAATGTTTGCGCCGCGCCTGCCAAAGCAGGCATAGATGGCGGCGCTGATGGCGGCCAATACGGAGCGAGAAACGGCAGGCTCGGCGGGGGCCGCAGCCGAGGTGGATTCCAGCGCAGGGGCTTCGGCACGCTCGCCTTTATAGAACAATAGACGCATCGCCTGCATAACTAGTTGCAGCACATAAAGCGCGACAAACACGATAGTCATGCCAATAACGGTGACTTTAAAACCTAAATAAAGCTCGCTAGTCAAAATGTCGCCTCCTAAAGTGGGATATTGCCGTGCTTCTTAGCTGGGTGGCTCGCGCGCTTTGTGGCGCTCATGGACAGGGCGTTAATTAGCGCGCGGCGGGTGTCACGCGGGTCGATGACGTCGTCGACCATACCGCGGCCCGCAGCCACATAGGGATTGGCGAATTTCTCGCGGTACTCGCGGATTTTCTGCTGCCGAAACTCATGCGGGTTTTCCGCGGCTGCAATGTCGTCCTTAAAGAGGATGTTGGCCGCGCCGTCCGGCCCCATTACGGCAATTTCCGCCGTGGGGTAGGCTAAGACTACGTCCGCGCCAAGCGACCGGCTACACATCGCTAAGTAGGCTCCGCCATAGGCTTTGCGCACGATCACGGTTACTTTGGGCACGGTCGCCTCCGAATAGGCATACAAGAGCTTGGCACCATGGCGAATAACGCCGCCGTACTCCTGCCCTACACCCGGGAGGTACCCCGGCGTATCCACAAAGGTAACCAGCGGGATATTAAAGCAGTCACAGAAGCGGATAAAGCGCGCGGCTTTGTCCGAAGCGTTGATGTCTAAGCTGCCTGCAGTTACTTTGGGCTGGTTAGCGACTAGACCTACAGGGAAGCCGTTAAGGCGGGCAAAGCCTACCACGATGTTCTCAGCGTAAAAGGGCTGTACTTCCATAAAGTCACCGTCGTCAACAATGTTGGCAATTAGCTCACGGGTGTCGTAGCCGCGGTTTGGCTCAACGGGGATAATCTCAAGCAAGGCATCACCTTGTGGCGCTACCGGGTTCTCATTCAGCCCCGCGGGTACCGGGTCTAGGTTGTTGCTTGGGATAAAGCTGACGAGGCGTCTTACTTGCGCTAGGCAATCTTCATCGGTCTGAGCTAGAAAGTGAGCAACTCCGCTAATGGTATTATGGACTGATGCCCCGCCGAGGTTTTCCATGGTGACATCTTCGCCTGTGACTGCCTTAATGACTTGGGGGCCGGTAATAAACATCTGACTGTTGGCTGCTGTCATAAACACAAAATCGGTCAGTGCGGGTGAATACACGGCGCCGCCGGCGCATGGCCCCATAATGACCGAGATTTGCGGGATAACGCCTGAGGCGAGTGTGTTGCGGTAAAAAATGTTGCCGTAGCCATTAAGCGCGTCTACGCCTTCTTGGATACGCGCGCCGCCGGAGTCGTTGATGCAGATCATTGGGGCGCCGTTGCGCACCGCGAGGTCCATTACTTTACATATCTTAGCCGCGTGTGCCTCACCTAATGACCCCCCGAGCACCGTAAAGTCCTGCGAAGCCACGTAGACTAGCCTGCCGTCAATCGTGCCGTAGCCTGTGACCACGCCTTCGCCCGGCGCGTCTGTATCGGCCATGCCGAGGTCATGGCAACGGTGCTTGACAAAGACATCCGTCTCGGTAAAGCTCTCGGGATCTAGCAGATAGTTAATCCGCTCACGCGCAGTGAGCTTGCCCTGTGCCTTGTGCTTTTGGATGCGCTTTTCACCGCCGCCAAGCGCAAGCGCTGTGCGTTTCTGTTCTAGTTCCTGAATTTTCTCCCACATATGGTCTTAGCCTCCTCGCTATTCGCACTTTTCGCATAGCTCGATGAGCACACCGTGGCTTTCCTTGGGATGGACAAAGGCGATTTTCGCGCCATGCGCCCCGATGCGCGGCTTCTCGTCGATTAGCCGTACACCTTTGGCCTTTAGGGATGCTAGTGCCGCTTCGATGTTTGTCACCCGAATAGCTACATGATGAATACCTTCGCCCTTTTGCTCTAAGAACTTAGCGACCGGACTGTCAGGCGCAGTTGGTTCAAGTAGCTCAATTGTGGTCTCCCCGACCGGCAGAAACGCCACCCTTACTTTCTGCTCGGAGACGATTTCTTCTCCCTCGCAAGGCAACATCAGTTTTTCCGTGTAAAAGGCGCGCACAGCGTCGAGGTCTTTTACCGCTACACCCAAATGATCAATCTTCTCTAACATTTAGTCACCTCCCTTTTTGGAATTCTTCAGCAAGCCTCCTGCCACAACTGTAAATATCTACGCGGCCGCTCTCTATGTCAGCCCAGTGGCCTGTCAACTGCTCTTCCACCCACTCTGCAAGGCGAACCGACACAAGGCTGGCGGCATATGCATGGAGCGCCTTACGCAGTCGCCTCTCCCGCCGCTTGGCGAGTTCACCGTCTGCCAGCATCGTCTGGTAATGGGCATCTAATGAACTTATCAAGGCGGGGACTCCTACTCCGGTAGTGGCAATTGTCGTTAGCACCGGCACGTCGCTTGGCCCAAGCTTCAGAGCTTCTTCCATCTGCCGGGCTGTGCGTTCTGCGCCCTCGCGGTCAGCCTTGTTGACGACAAACACATCGGCAATCTCAATGATGCCCGCCTTCATGGCCTGCACGTCGTCACCGAGCCCCGGTACGGTTACCACTACCACCGAGTCGACGGTCTCTATTACATCAGTCTCCGCCTGACCTGTTCCCACGGTCTCAAGGATGATCGCGTCAAAGCCGAAGTTTTCCAAGAGCTGCACTATGGGAGGTACGGCGCGGGATAGCCCACCTAGGCTGCCGCGTGATCCCAGACTGCGGATGTACAGCCCGCTGCGCCCGGCAATCGCATGCATACGAATCCGGTCGCCAAGTATGGCACCGCCAGTAAAGGGGCTAGAAGGGTCGATCAAAAGCAGCGCGACACGCTCCCCGCGGTCAAGTAAGGACTCAGCCAATTTGGCCGCGAGCGTGCTCTTACCTGCCCCAGGCGGCCCGGTGATACCTATCAGGCGCGCTCGCTTACCTTCGCGCGCGAACGCTGCCAATAACTGTAAAGACTGTAGGTCTCCTGCCTCAACCATGGAAACTGTGCGGGCAAGGGCGCGCATATCCCCGCTCAGAAAACTTTGTATTAACTCATTTTTGTATAGCATGGGCGCGAATAAACTCCACGATAGCTTGGGTAGTGGTTCCGGGGGTAAAGATTTCCTTTACCCCGCTCTGCTTCAGGGCTGGGATATCTTCCTCTGGAATTACGCCCCCGCCGAGCACTAGGATGTCAGCACCGCCCTGTTGCCTTAACAGTTCCACAACCTTAGGGAACAAGTAATTGTGTGCGCCGGACAGACAACTTAGCGCCACTACATCTACATCTTCCTGCAGGGCTGCTTCTACAATCTGTTCCGGTGTTTGCCTTAACCCCGTGTAGATAACTTCCATGCCTGCGTCGCGCAGGGCACGGGCGACAATTTTTGCCCCTCTGTCATGCCCGTCAAGCCCAGGTTTAGCAACAAGGACACGGATAAAGCTCCGTTGACTCATCGTCGTCACCCCCTACGTTAGCGTCTCTTCCGGACGATACTCGCCAAAAACACGCCTCAAACAATCGCAAATCTCGCCTAATGTGGCATAAGCGCGCACCGCCTCAAGCACAGCAGGCATCAGATTGTCATTGGACGCAGCGATCTGCGTCAGCGATGCGAGCGCGGCCTGCACTCTTACATTGTCTCGCCTAGACCTGAGTGCCGCAAGTTTAGTTTTCTGTCTCTCCCCTACGCTTGCATCTACGCGCTCGAGCCCCCGCGGCGCACTCTCACGTATCTGAAACTGGTTGACACCAACCACGACGCGCTCCTTGCTCTCTACCTGCTGTTGCCACGCGTATGCGCTGTCTTGGATGTCGCGCTGCATAACGCCGCGTTCTATGGCCTTTACAGCTCCCCCGTAAGCATCAATTCTGGCGATTTGCTCCGCTGCGGCCTTCTCAATGGAACTTGTAAGGTTCTCGATATAATAGGATCCCCCAAGTGGGTCTACGACGTCTGCCACGCCGCTCTCATGGGCAATTATCTGCTGGGTACGCAACGCAATACGTACGGACTCTTCTGTAGGCAACGCTAAAGCCTCATCGCGCGAGTTGGTGTGCAGGCTCTGCGTGCCGCCAAGCACTGCCGCTAATGCCTGTAGTGTAACGCGGATGATGTTGTTGTCAGGCTGCTGTGCCGTCAATGTTGACCCACCCGTCTGCGTATGGAAACGCAGCATTTGCGAACGCGGGTTTTGTGCCCCGAAACGCTCGGTCATAATCTTGGCCCACAGTCGGCGCGCTGCCCTGAACTTAGCAATTTCCTCGAAGAAGTCCACATGTGAGTTGAAGAAGAATGACAGGCGCGGCGCAAAATCGTCTACGCGTAGCCCCGCATCAAGCGCAGCCTGGACGTAAGCGATGCCGTTGCTAAGCGTAAATGCCACTTCTTGTACGGCAGAGGAGCCAGCCTCGCGTATGTGGTAACCGCTGATACTGATAGTATTCCACTCCGGGACTTGCTCTGAACAAAAGGCAAATATGTCGGTGATCAGGCGCATGCTTTGGGCGGGTGGGAAAATATAGGTGCCGCGCGCCGCGTACTCCTTTAGAATGTCGTTTTGAATGGTGCCATTAAGCCTGGCGAGCGATACGCCTTGCTTCTCAGCCACCGCCATGTACATGGCCAATAGCACTGCGGCTGGGGCGTTAATGGTCATGGATGTGCTGACCTTGTCCAGCGGAATGCCTTGGAGGAGAACTTCCATGTCCTCGAGCGAGTCGATGGCCACGCCAACTTTGCCGATTTCGCCTTGTGCTAGGGGATGGTCCGAATCGTAGCCGATTTGGGTAGGCAGGTCAAATGCGACGCTCAAGCCCGTCTGGCCCTGCTCTAGCAGGTAGCGGTAGCGCGCGTTGGACTCCTCCGCCGAAGCCATACCCGCGTACTGGCGCATAGTCCAAAAGCGTCCGCGATACATCGTCGGTTGCACGCCACGCGTAAAGGGATACTCGCCTGGTAATCCCATCGCGCCGTCATCGCTTGTCACATCCTGCGCGGCGTACACCCGTTTAATTTCGATGTTGGAAGTATTCTTAAATGAGCGTTTGCGTTCCGAGGGCTTTTTTTCCTCCATAGGTTGACCTCCCTGTCCAAGGTTTACCGAGGATACTGTATACATTGTACCACGAAATTCTGCGCCACTGTTGCCCGCGAAACATTTATATGGCCCTCCCGACGCAGGTCAAGAGGGCCATATAGGCTTTAGCTTACACCCACCCGTAGAGCTTCATGGCGTCAGCTACGCGGCGAATAGCGACCAAGTACGCTGCGGTACGCATGTCAACCTTCTTCTCAGCCGCCATCTTCCACAGGTTGTTAAAGGCATTGACCATATTGCGTTCGAGTTTTTCATTGACTTCCTGCTCAGGCCAGTAGTAGTTCGTCAGGTTTTGCACCCACTCGAAATACGACACGGTGACGCCGCCGGCGTTACAAAGAATGTCCGGCAGAATCACGATACCGCGCTCAAACAGCTGCTTGCCTGCCTCGGTCGTTACGGGACCGTTGGCACCTTCAGCCACAATCTTGGCCTTCACTAGATGATGGTTCTCCATGGTAATGGTGTTCTCCAGTGCGGCCAACACTAACACGTCGACATCGAGGGCAAAGAGCTCGTCATCTGTGATGCTCTGGCTGCCTGGGAAACCGTACACAGTGCGCGTAGGCTTAGAGTACTCCATCAGTGCTACAGCATCCAAACCTGCAGGGTTATATGCACCGCCGCCTAAGTCAAGTGCGGCTACAACCTTAGCGCCAAGGTTGTGCAGGTAAAGGCCTGCAAAGCTCCCCACATTGCCGTAGCCGTGTACAGCGACTTTGGCCCCCTTAAGGTCGATGTTCATGGCGTGGCAAGCTTCGCGCACAGTAATCACCACACCGCGCCCCGTTGCTTCCGTACGGCCAAGGGATCCGCCGATAAGTACGGGCTTACCAGTGATTACTCCCGGATTGTTGAAACCTCTCATGGCGTTGTACTCGTCAACCATCCAAGCCATAATTTGGGAATTAGTGTTTACGTCGGGAGCGGGGATGTCGACGGCGGGGCCAATAAAGTCGCCGAGCTTACGTACATAGCCACGTGCTAGGCGCTCTATCTCGCCTTTGGAAAGCTTAGTTGGGTCGACCGTAATGCCGCCCTTGCCTCCGCCATAGGGCAGACCGATCACCGCGCACTTAAAGGTCATCCACATCGACAGCGTTTTAACTTCATCGAGGGTCACTCCTGGATGAAAACGGATGCCGCCCTTGGCAGGCCCGTTGGCAGTGTTGTGCTGCGAGCGGTAACCGACGAATGTCTTGACTGTCCCGTCATCCATGCGCACGGGCACCGCTACTTCCATAGCGCGTTCGGGGGTCTTTAGGATTTCGTAATAGCTGTTGTCGAGCCCTAAGATGTCGCAGGCTTCCTTAATTTGCTCCTGTACTTGTTGAAATACATTGAGGTTTTCCTTAGACACGTACACCTTCTCCTTTATTGTTTATTTCGCTTGTTTAGACACATCCGGCATGCCGTAACGCGACATCTCAAACTCGCCCGTTACACTACCCACTGCTACCATGGCAATACAGTTGCGCTTGCTGATATCCGTACAAATGCGCAGACAGGCGCCGCATCCCTTGCATCTGTCGACAGCGACAAACGCTGTGTTGCGCTTTTCGTCGTAGAGCAGCGTGTTCGGCTCAGGGCAGTACAACACACACAATCTACAGTTTGAAGCGCTGCACTTGCTTGCATCGACATACGCTACTTTGTACACTGCTCGGTCCCTCCTTTCGTCACTGCTGACACCCATCCGTGTTCGGTAGCGTACTGAGCGGCAGCTTTTATCACCGCTAAGTTCTTTTTTACAAGGTCTACTTTGGGGCCGAAATTCTTCTCCATAGCTTTATCTAGCGAAGCTGTCCCGCCGGAAGCTACGATGCCTTTGCCGAGAAAACGCTCTGTCAAGGCTTTTTCCAGCGAGGCTAGGTCAGGTAGGCCTAAAACCGCACTGACTGCACCGATCATCGCCATATTGGTCGCGACCTCCGTACCGGCGTGTTGCAGTGCTATGGCTGTAGCTGGCAGGTAAAAGACTTTCGCCCGCTTTTCCTTGAGTTCTCGCTCTTCGTCCCGGCTCAACTCCGCTGTTTTAGGCATGTTAATAAAAATGTAGGAGTCGTCTTTGATGCCGGAGTAAAAAGGCATGGTGTATGACTTGCCGTGTGTGATTACCTGGCTGTGGAAGATCACGATGACGTTTGGGTAGATGATTTCCCCGATCTCGTATAGTTTGCCATTAGCGATGCGCACATAGCTCTCTACAGGCGCCATGCGCTTTTCTGAGCCAAAGAAAGGGACAACCGTGCTTTCCCCTCCACTTAGAATGACGCCGTTGCTGAGTACGTGTGACGCAGTTACCACGCCCTGTCCTCCAACGCCGGCCATGCGAACATTGTACCTCCTCATACTTCTCCCCCTAAAATGTTGTACTACAAGCGCTATTCGCGGTGCGCGGCATCTTGTGCAGCCAGAAACGCTTTGGCTTCATCGCTGATGATTTCTAAAAAGCCGTAGCGCTCCTTCTCGACTTGACGCGCGTCCTCTAAGACTTTCTCAGGCGGAATAGAGTATTCGATGTTGCAGGAGGTATAGGCTTGAACGTAAGTCGGCCCGACTTCGCGCGCTATCAGGACGGCCTTGCGAATGGTCGAGATTATGCGGCTCGGGTTAGTTGGTGTCAAGCGGGCAATGTAGGCGACGCCAGCCGTCTTGGCCAGTCCGATCATGTCGATCTTCTCAAACTGCTTCCCAATAGGAGCCATCTTTACGACTTCGCCACGTTTGGTCATGCCGCTCTCTTGGCCGCCGGTGTTGCCATAAACTTCGTTATCCAGCATAACGGTCGTGAATTTCTCTTGGCGGAACCAGCCGTGCATGACCTGTGAAAAGCCGATGTCAGACAAACCACCGTCGCCAGCTATCACCACTACGTCTTTGGGCTGGTCGGGAAAACGTAGGGCTAGCCCACGTTTTATGCCTGTAGCCACACCGTTAGTGTCACAGTAGTTGCCGTACACAAAGGGAATGGCGGCCTGTGATAGCGAGAGGCGTCCGCACCCTGCGGTACCGACAATCACGGTGTGCTCAGGTGCAGGCAAGGCAGTCAGCGCAAGCCGAATAAAGAAGGCCATAGCGCAACCTTCACACATGGGATGCTCTTCTAAAAGTTCCTTATATGTGCCTAAGTCAGAGAGCTTTAGCTTGCGACCAAAGGGTCCCTTTTCGACTAGGTCTTGGTATTCCTTGGGCATAAAGCGCATAAAACCGGGAGATACCTGTAGCGTTCTCAGTGCCATATGCTTAATCCCTCACTTAATGAACTTACTCGCTCTTAAATAGCCACTCAAGGATTAACTCAGTCGGCATGGTGATACCGCCGTATACACGCGGGCCGTCGGCAATCTTCGCCTCAGAATGGCCGTACAGAGTTGCGCGCACTTCACGGTTTAGCCAACCGGGGCAGTTAAACTCGGGTACAATTATGCGCTTGGCATGACGGCAGGCGGCGCGTAGTTCGGCAGTTGGGAATGGCCGCAAAGATTTAACCTTAATTAGCCCTACCTTCTTGCCCATCTCCTCCGCTTGCCGCAGCGCCTCACGCGACTGCGAAACGGCACTGCCGGAGGCCACAATCAGGGTTTCAGCTTCAGGGTTAACTACTTCCACCAGGCCGTTAATATAGCGACTGACCCATTTGCGCGAGCGCTCATGCGCAGCGTGGATTTCCTGCTGCCAAGCGGCGTGCATCTGGTAGCTGATAAAATTGCTCTTCTGAATGGGAGCATCCCTGGCAATGCGCACGGGGGGGTTCTCGTTGTCAATCATGGGCACGGCTTCACTGTAGCAGTCACGCGGCGGCAGCTTCAGCTCGGCCGAGGGCATCTCCACCCAAGCGCGCGCGTGGGTCACAAAGAACCCATCTACAGCGACGGCAACAGGCAATGTTACTTCGCATTTCTCTGAAATAGCGAAACCGGCTAAAGTGTAGTCAAAGAAGTCCTGTTGGTTTTCCCCATGCAACAGAATGTTGCCTGAGGTGAGCATGTAATCTAGCTCTAGATTGTCGGGTTGAATTGAAAGCGGAGCGTTAATCACGCGACACATAATAAGAAAGACAAGCGGCAGGCGATGTCCCGGCCAAGAGGCGATAGTCTCGAGTCCACGCATGAGGCCCGGGCCTGATGACGCCGTCATGCAGCGCACTCCGGTACGTGAAGCGCCAGAAATAGCAGAGAACGCGCCGACCTCATCTTCTGCTCGATAGTAGTCTCGGATGTAACCTTCTGCAAAGAGATTGCCTATCCGCTCCATGGTTTCGCTCTGGGGAGTGATGGGGTAGGCAATGGCGATGTCCACATTGGCCCGGCGCACCGCCTCACTGGCGGCCTCGCTGCCGGTGATAAATGCCTTTGTCCGCGGCGCTTCAAACAGGAGATGTTCCGGGGTCACTACTCTTTGATTTACAGTGTTAGCCATCTGTTTCTCCTCCCTATTGCGCCACGGGGGCAGGTTGCCAAACTAAGCCCTGGCTTAGAGCTTCCTGCGCCGCAGTAAGTAGAATGCCCGGCGTGTCAGCGTAGCGGGGTCGCAGTCCCTCGCGTTTGAGCTGCCGTATGGTTTCCGTGAGCGCACGCACCTGGTTAGCATCCGCAAAGGGCAGAGAAGCCATAGAATCCTCATGCCCGGCTTCGTGACAGAGGGTGATGGTGTAGCAATTAGTGCCGGCACGGATCATTTTGAGCGTAATGTTAGCGAAATGACAGTGCACGCCAATAAACACACATACCTCGATTTTGTTGTGCCAAATCGTCAAGTTAGGGTGACAGGGGTTGATTACAGCTTCTGGGTCAATTTTCGGATAGATAGGACGATAGTCAGGCATGGGGATAATCCTTACACCAGGTATCTCATGCGCGAGTTCAAGTACGCTCGCAGCTTTGTCGGCGACTCCCTCACGCCATGCCCACAATACTAGGGGACCTGGGAAAATGGTTGGGTTCTGACGCGTTAGGAGCTCCCTAGCCATGACCCGAAGTGTGTCATTTTCGCTCTTCAGGGCACCCTCTACTAGGCCTTGGCCCTTTTCTGACAGTACGACGCCACAGCACGCAGCCGCCGGGGGCAGTAGGCCCTCAGGACCGGGCTTGACGCGATACTCATTTCCATTCATTGTTGTTACACCACCTTTAGAATCTTGCTATACGCTCTTTCCCATACCTTTCCGTCGCTGCAGGATAGTATTTTGTAGGAGGTTACTTGACCCGATGTCGGGTCGATAGACGAACTCGATGACTTCCTTGCCCGTGGGACACAGCTGCAAGACTTCTCGCTTACGCCCGGGTGAAACCAAGACAACATCGCAGTCCTCGAGCACCTGCGGCAGGCGCCTGCTGTCGTCGCGGAAGGTAAGCACACTTAAACGATGCTCCATCCCTGCCGCGTTAAGTGAAGTTTGCACTTTCTCGGCAAAGACCTCCGAGATGCAAACGAGAGCCAGCCTACGCTGCCTCGGAATCCGTGCGATGCGCACCATGGTCTCTAGCTCGGGCTCTAACGCTACTGCCAACAGGAGTTTGTCCGGGCCAATGGCCGCGCGCACGTCGCTTTCATGGAAAAATGTCGTTACCACGATTTCTGCATCCAGAACAAGTTGCTGCGTCCCTAGAGTCGCGGCAAGCAGCTCGTCAAGTAGCAGTGGGCTGGCGCTAACACCACTACCGAGCCCTAGATGAGTGGAAAAGTAGTCTACTTGCTCGCGATTGCACTCAACAAACACCATGCGTACTTCGCTTAGCATGCGTTGCCGCTGCAGCGCCATGCGAGCCGCTGCTTCCCTGAACTCCTCGCAGTCAAAACCTTCATCTAGGGCCTGTCCTAACGCGTGCGATACGAGCGTCTCCAGTCTGTTGCTACGGCTTGCACTCAGGGAACTAGCATCAGTTTTGGCCAGAAAGGTGCCTTTCCCCTGCAACGACACCAAGATACCCTCTTGCTCAAGCTCGCGATAGGCCTGACTCACGGTGTTGCGGCTTACGGACAACAAGGTTGAAAGCTCCCTCTCGGTGGGCAACTTAAAGCCCGGAGACCACGCGCCGCTTTCAGCCTGCTGTCGAATGCTGGTCTTGAGTTGTACATAGAGCGGGACACCAGACTTCTTGCGCAGCTCTAACGCTACCACTTCATCACCTCCATTCTATGCCCGGTCACTTAATGGATTAGTCCATTAATCCACTTCATTCTAACACATTCTATGTTTCCTCGCATACTCCTTCTACGGCAATAAAAAATGATCGCGCCTTAGCGGCACGACCACAACTGATACCAAGTGTCTAGACTTGCCCTCTTTGCACCTAAGGCCGCAGCGCTGTGTGCGTCCGAGCCTGCGGTAACAACCAGCTCATAATACTTCGCCAATCGAAGTAGTGCTTGCTCCTGCCGTGTGTCATGTTGGGGGTGATAAACTTCCATGCCCGCGAGCCCCGCTTGGACCATGGGCAGAAGCAGCTGTGAAGCCAAGTGGCCGGGATGAGCCCAGACCGCAACTCCCCCACTCCTGACAATGGCACCAATCGCCTCCTGTGGCGAGAGCTTGTAGCGGGGCACGTAAGCTGGCCTCCCACGCTCAAGGTAGAGGTCAAAGGCTTCGCTCATACTTCTGACATAGCCCCGCGCCACCAGTGCTCTCGCGATGTGTGGTCTTCCCAGCGAGTACCCATCTCCGTCACTTTGTGCGCTCACTTCGGAAAGCGAAATCGTTAGCCCTAGCTCCCTTAGTCGCCCCACAATTCTGGCCATACGACTAGCCCTGTCGGCACGCAACTTAAGCATCAAGTCCGAAAGCTCGCGGTGGCTCGCGCTAATCCAGTACCCTAAGATGTGCACATCCTCGTCGCCCCACTCGGCACTTAGCTCTACTCCAGGTAACACCCACAGGCCCAGTTCTAGGCCTGCAGCAAAGGCCTCCTCTAGCCCGGCACAGGTGTCGTGGTCGGTGAGAGCAATCCCTTTTAGGCCGCGCTCCTTGGCCTGCCGCACTAATTCGCGCGGCGCGTCCGCGCCGTCTGAGGCAGAGCTGTGCGTGTGTAGGTCTAGCATGCGTTTGCCTAGCCCAGCACGGTGCGCATGACACGCAAATGGTTTTGTCCCAGTATATCCCTAAGGGCCTCTTCCCCGTAGCCGCGCCTAAGCAGCGCGTCAGTTAGCGCCGGATACTTAGAGGCGTCCTCAAGTCCTTCGGGCGTCGTCCCTATCCCGTCTAGGTCTCCTCCCAGACCGACATGTTTGCTGTTACCTAGGAGGTTCACGATGTACTCAATATGGGCAACCACATCATCCAAGGTGGCTCTGTCGTGTTCTACTAGAAACTCGGGGGCAAAGTTGATGCCCATTACTCCCCCGTTTGCCGCCAAGGCGCGAATCTGCTTGTCGGTTAGGTTCCGCACATGGCCGCATACAGTGCGAGCGTTGCTATGCGACGCAATAGTGGGGTGTTGGGTAACAGCTAAGACATCAAAGAATCCCGGCTCTGAAATGTGCGACACATCGACAATCATCCTTAAGCGATTCATCTCCGCTACTACGCTGACGCCAAAGTCAGTCAGTCCCCCGCCGCTGCGGCACTCTCCCACACCTTCGGCAATTTGGTTGCGTTCGTTCCACGTGAGCCCCACAGCCCTTACTCCCAAGCGGTGGTACATGCGCAGACAAGCCAAGTCTCCCTCGAGCGCCTCGCCTCCCTCGATAGAGAGCAGCACGCCTATCTGGTTGTTTGACTGCGCGGCATCTACATCGGCAGCGTTAAGGATTAGTCTTAAATCACCTTGATTAGCATCAAGCTCCTGATGCACACAGTCCAAGAGCTGCAGAGTACGTTTAACCGCGCGGTCGGGCTTATATTCAGCTCCTATGTAGGCGGCAAAAAACTGCACGTCCACTTTTCCTTGCCGCAGGCGGGGGATGTCCACATGTTCCTCTTGATGCAGGTCTCGTAGGCGATATTCGCCTCGCGAATTCAGTACCTTTAGGATGGTATCACAGTGGGTGTCAACAACCACAGCTTGAGAGTGAAGTAGCCCAGACATTCCCATTCCTCCATTCACATTTTAAGTGACTACGTTAAGTATGCGCTCCGGAGCTGCCACAGCCTTCTGTGTGGCTAGCGCAAAGCGGTACACTACGCCACACAATACCTTCGGACCCTCGGCGAGTTCAAAGCGCACCGGTAAGCCGGTAGTGAACTTGCGTATGATCGGCGCAGCCGCGATGCCGAGCACGGAATTGTAGGGACCACACATGCCGGCATCAGACAGGTATGCCGTGCCCTTCGGCAGCAAACGCTCATCCGCTGTCTGAACATGCGTGTGCGTACCAACAATGCCCGCCACTCTTCCGTCAAGATAATGGGCTAAGGCCATTTTTTCGGATGTAGCCTCCGCGTGAAAATCAACAAATGTAAGGCAGTGAGGCGGCAAACTAGCCAAGACTCTGTCCATCACCTGGAAGGGGCAGTCAACCGGCGGCATAAAAGTCCGGCCGACCAAGCTGACAACCGCCAGCGGCACGGGAGGTGAGCCGACCTCAGTCAGCAGCACCCCGCTTCCCGGGACCCCGCTTGGGTAATTAGCGGGCCGCAACACGCGCGGGTACTCATCAATAAACTCAAGAATCTCTCTTTTGTCCCAAGTATGATTGCCGCCGGTGAGCACGTCTACGCCGATGTTCAGAAGCTCATCCGCCACCTCGCGCGTGAGACCGGTGCCGTGCGCAGCGTTTTCTCCGTTAGCGATACAGTAGTTAACGGAGTGTCGTGATCGCAACTGAGAAAGAAGTTGGCGTACCACTTCTCTGCCTGGCTTCCCTACGATATCTCCGAGAAAAAGTATATTGAACACATCAATCCTCCCATGGAATGCTTCTGTATGCAAATTGTTGTGTAAGAGCCGAGCTTGCGCTCGGCTCCCCTTACTTCGCCAGTTCTACAGCCCTAGTTTCTCTAATCACTGTCACCTTGATTTGTCCGGGATACTCCAGTTCATTTTCTATGCGCTTGGAGATGTCACGCGCTACTCTCACTGCGGCTAAGTCATCTATTCGCTCCGGCTTAACAACAATGCGGATCTCGCGCCCGGCCTGAATTGCATATACTTTGTCAACGCCGTCAAACGAAGAGCCGATTTCCTCTAGTTTCTGCAGACGCTTAATGTAGTTCTCGAGGCTCTCGCGGCGTGCGCCGGGCCTTGCTGCAGAAATTGCGTCCGCTGCGGCAACAAGCACGGCTTCGATCGACTGCGGCTCCACATCGCCGTGATGCGCGGCTATGGCGTGCACAACTGCGGGATGCTCGCGGTACTTTTTGGCTATGTCTGCGCCGATGGCTACGTGCGGCCCCTCCACCTCGTGGTCAATGGCTTTGCCTAAATCGTGCAGAAGCCCTGCGCGCTTGGCAACATGTATGTCTACGCCTAGTTCTGCGGCCATAGCACCCGCTAGGTGAGCCACCTCTAACGAATGTTTAAGGACATTCTGTCCATAACTGGTCCGGTAGCGCAGCCTGCCGAGCAGCTTCACTAATTCCCCGTTTAAGTTGTGTATGCCAACCTCAAACACAGCGCGCTCGCCTTCCTCGCGGATGCGTTGCTCGACTTCTTTCTGGGCCTTTTCCACCACTTCTTCAATGCGGGCGGGATGAATGCGACCGTCGGCAATCAGGCGTTCTAAGGCAATGCGAGCGACTTCGCGCCGCACAGGATCAAACCCGGAAAGTATTACTGCTTCAGGCGTATCGTCAATGATCAGGTCTACGCCGGTAAGGGTTTCTAAAGCACGGATGTTACGCCCCTCGCGCCCGATTATGCGCCCCTTCATCTCGTCATTGGGCAACTCCACGACGGATACGGTCGTCTCAGCGGAATGGTCCGCCGCACAGCGCTGGATGGCTATAGTAATGATCTCGCGCGCGCGTTTGTCTGCTTCCTCCCGCGCCTCCGACTCCACTGTCCGAATCATGAGCGACGCTTCATGGCGGATTTCTTGCTCAATATTAGATAGCAATAGAGTCCGCGCCTCTTCATGCGCCAGCCCGGCAACACGTTCGAGCTCGCTGTGCTGCTTTTGGACTAATTCTTCCGCCCGCTCTTTTAGCTTACTTAGATCCGCATCTTTGCGGCTGAGCTGGTCATCACGGCGCTCGAGTTGCTCGATCTTCTTGTCGAGTGTCTCATCCTTTTGCAGGAGCCTGCGCTCCAATCGCAGAACTTCCGAGCGACGCTCTTTAATGTCGCGGTCGGCTTCTTGCCGTAGCCTATACACTTCGTCTTTGGCCTCAAGTATAGCTTCGCGTTTCTTTGCTTCTGATTGTTTCTTAGCATCTTCAACGATAGCTTTCGCGACCACTTCGGCCTCTCCGGTGGCCTTTTCGCCCACACGCCTGCGATATAGATATCCGCCATATGCAGCGGCAGGGATAGCTACTAATACGATGGCAATAACTACAAATTCGATATTGGGTTCCTCCTCGCATAAAAATCTACAAAAAAAGACCGAGAACCCTCGGTCAGCCCAAGTGTACTTTACCAAGAGCGTTGCTACTCTCTGGCATCATTCTAGCCTTCAGCCTGTCCGTTGTCAATACAAGTGCCTTCTAGCTCCCGCAGGGCGGTACGAATGTCCTGCGCCGAAAAGCCTTTGCGCCATAGGTGTCGCTGGATGAAGGCCCCGTCTTTGCCGCGCGCATGCAACTGTAAAGCTAGGCGCATCGCCGGAGCCAGAGCTTCGGTCTGCTCCTCATAAGCTGCAACGGTCCCCTCTACCAGTTCAGGCGGCAGCCCACGCTCAAGCAGACGCTTGCGAAACAGCTTAGCGCCGGTAGAAGCACGGCCCGTGGCACTCTCCAGTAAACTCGCGGCGACACGCCGGTCATCAAGATAGCCCTGCTGCACAAATTCCTGACACAGCGCGCTCACATCCTGAGGTAAAAACCCACGCTGCAACAACTTGTCGTAAAGCTCTCGCTGCGTGTGATCGCGACGCGCTAGGATCCTTAGTGCAGTTTGGCGCAGATCGCTATTCTTCAAACGTTTCTCCGCTAGTATTAAGCGCTACTTTACCTGTGCCTAACCGCTCACGAATGCGGGACTCCACCTTGTTGGCAATGTCCTGGCGCTCGCGCAAGTAATTCTTGGCATTTTCTCTGCCTTGTCCTAGCCTCTCGTCCTCAAAAGAGTACCAAGCCCCGCTCTTTACGACAATGTCCATGTCAGTGGCCGTATCGAGAATGCTGCCCTCGCGCGAAATGCCCTCCCCGTACATAATGTCAAAATCGGCCACTCTAAAGGGCGGTGCCACTTTGTTCTTAACGACCTTGACGCGAGTGCGGTTGCCCACTACTTCCTGCCCAGACTTAATGGACTCTATGCGCCGTACCTCTAAGCGAATCGTGGCGTAAAACTTTAGCGCTCTGCCGCCCGGCGTCGTTTCGGGATTACCGAACATCACGCCAACCTTTTCTCTTAGCTGGTTAACAAAGATGGCGGTAGTCTTAGACTTACTGATGGCACCGGCCAGTTTGCGGAGCGCCTGTGACATTAGGCGCGCCTGTAGACCTACATGCGCGTCACCCATTTCGCCTTCAATTTCGGCACGTGGAACTAATGCGGCTACTGAGTCAACAACGACAACATCTACGGCCCCACTGCGGACCAAAGCCTCCGCTATCTCCAGTGCCTGCTCACCTGTATCGGGCTGAGAAACCAAGAGGTCTTCTAAGTTTACACCTATTTTGCGCGCATAGGAGGGATCAAGCGCGTGCTCAGCGTCAATGAATGCTGCTATTCCGCCGTTCTTCTGCGCCTCGGCGATGATGTGGAGTGCCACTGTGGTCTTGCCGCTAGACTCAGGGCCATAGATTTCAACTACACGTCCGCGCGGCACCCCGCCCACGCCTAGGGCAATATCTAGCGACATAGCACCAGTGCGGATGACTTCGAACGAAGCTTTGTCGCTGTCTCCCCCTAGACGCATCACGGAACCCTTGCCGAACTGCTTCTCGATCTGATGCAGTGCCATCTCTAGAGCCTTTTTCTTCTCCATCCCCCGCGCCTCCCCATCCTATGCGTTTCATCAGGAAATTCATTTCATGAATTTCGTTAGGTACTTGCCTGCATTTACTTTGACTCGGATTCATTCCATGGATTTCCTTAGGCACTTACATGCACTTGCTTAGGTACTAACATGCACTTGCCTTGATCCAGAAATTCATTTCATGAATTTCGTTAGGTACTTGCCTGCATTTACTTTGACTCGGATTCATTCCATGG